>JAFVTV010000004.1 GCA_017502975.1 Clostridia bacterium
ATGCGCACCTGACCGTAGGCGATCACGCTGAGCGCGGAAATGCGGTTCCAGTTGCCGGGGAAAAACTCCCAAGCCTCGCGGCAAAAGCGCTCATTGATCTCCTTTACGATCATATGAATACGGGGCAGCTTGAGGGCAAACAGATCCTCGTTCCAGGTTTCAAGTGCCTCGGGCATAACGGTGTGGTTGGTGTAGGATACGGTTCTGGTTACAATATCCCATGCCTTTTCCCAAGAGAAGCAATACTCATCAATCAGAATACGCATCAGCTCGGGCACGCAGAGCGCGGGGTGGGTATCGTTGATATGGATCGAAGCCTTTTCGGGGAGATTGTCAAGATTTCCGTAAACTGTCATGTGATCGCGAATGATGCTCTGGCAGGAGGCGGAAACCAAGAAATACTGCTGGGTAAGACGCAAAAGCTTGCCCTCGGTATGATTATCGGCAGGATACAGCACCTTGGTAATGATATCCGCATTGTTGGTCTGCTCCATGGCAAGGGTATACTGTCCCTGCGAGAAAAGGCCCATATTAAAGCTGCTGACAGGGCGCGCCTTCCACAGGCGAAGCTGGGATACGGCATCGCTGTCAGCACCCGAGATCATCATATCATAGGGAACGGCCTCATACTCCTCGCCCCCCTCATAGCTGATCTCCAGCCTTCCTTCCTTCCACTCTTCCTTCACGTGTCCGCCGAAATGTACCTTGTACACGCGGTCGGCACGGGGCGAAAGCCAAACCTCACCGCCGGGCAACCATGCGTCGGGCAGCTCGATCTGCATACCGTCCACGATCATTTGCTTAAAAAGACCGTACTCGTAGCAGAGCGAAAAGCCGGTTGCGGGGTAATCGAGAGAGGAAAGCGAATCCATAAAGCAAGCGGCAAGTCTGCCAAGACCGCCGTTGCCAAGACCTGCATCGGGCTCGCATTCATAGAGCTCGTCAAGATCCATGCCAAGGGTCTTTAGTGCCTTGCGGTAGTTTTCCTGCAGGCCGAGATTGCAAAGGTTGGTCTTAAGAGACCTGCCAAGCAAAAACTCCATGCACATATAGTACACGCGCTTCGCGCCCGCTTCGTTGACCTTGTCCTTAAACTGATTGCGCTTCTCTACCAAAACATCCTTTACGGTAAGTGCAGCTGCCTTGTAGAGCTGCTCCTTGGTCGCTTCCTTTGCGCTGACGCCAAAATGGCGGGAAAGCTTTTCTTCAATATTCTTTTTTACTTCTTTTGCGTTAGGGGTATAATTCATGTTGGGGTTTCCTCCGGATTATGCGTTAAATTGATCGTACATCGCAAGGTAGTCACGTGCGGCAGCTGCCCACGAAAAGTTTGTGCGCATGATCTTGCTCATCAAGCGGTCGCGCTTTGCCTCATTGCGCCAAAGGGCAATGGCAGCATGCGTGCGCTCGTAAAGCTCTGCACCGCTGTAGCCTGCAAACGTAAAGCCGTTGCCATGGATGCGCTTGCCCTCTTCCCAATATCCCTTGATCGAATCGTAAAGGCCGCCTGTTTCGCGCACCACGGGAATTGCACCGTAGCGCGAAGCGATCATCTGTGCAAGGCCGCAGGGCTCGGATTTCGAGGGCATCAGGAAAATATCGCAAGCAGCGTAGATCTGCTTGGCAAGATCGCGGTCGTACTTCAAAAGCACACGAACCTTGTCGGGGAAGCAGCGCGCAAGCTCGGTGAAGTAATGCTCAAAATTCTCATCACCGCAGCCAAGCACTACCAATTGTATGTCGCTCTCGCCGATAAGTTTACCGAAGATCTCGGTCATGATATCAACACCCTTATGTGCAACCAAACGTGTGATGACCGCAAGAAGCGGCACGTCACGGCGCACGGGCAGGTCAAGCGCTGATTGCAGCGCAAGCTTATTTTCGGGCTTTTTCTCACGTGCGCGCCAGCTGTAATTTACAGGAATAGCGGGGTCCTTTGCAGGATTATAGTAGCGGTAGTCGATACCGTTTAAAATGCCGCACAGTTTGTAGCGGTTTTCGCGCAAAATGCCGTCAAGTCCCTTGCCATAGGCAGGGGTGCAGATCTCCTCTGCATAGCGCGGGCTGACCGTGCTCACCTTGTCCGCCGCAACAATTGCCGCCTTCATCAAATTGATGCAGCCGCCGAAATCCATCAGCTCATATTGCGCCACGTCAAGCCCAAACACGTCACCAAGGATGCCGAAATTGTACTGACCCTGATACTCGATATTGTGAATGGTAAATACCGAGCGAATATTCCCGTATCCCGCTTTGTCACCGTACAGACACTTGAGATATACAACAGAAAGTGCCGCCTGCCAATCATGTGCGTGCAGCACGTCGGGGTAAAAATCAAGTCGGGAGATCGCCTCCATCACTGCCATGGAGAAGTAAGCAAAGCGCTCACCGTCATCAAAGCTGCCGTAAAGCGTATCACGCTTGAAATAATACTCATTATCTACAAAATAATAGATCACGCCGTCCTTTTTAAGGGATCTGATGCCGCAATACAGCTCGCGCCAAGCAAGCTTTACGGTAAAGACCGCCTCAGTCTTCATTTTTGCGCGCCATTCCTCCTTTACCTGACCGTAAAGGGGCAGGATCACGCGCACATCGGCGCCCTCCTTTGCCAGAGCCGCGGGAAGCGAGCCAAGCACATCGCCAAGCCCGCCCGTTGCCGCAAATGGCATTGCCTCGGCGCCTACAAATAAAATCTTTTTCATGGTTTCTCCTAATATAACTTGTCTGTTTTTACTGTCTTGCGGGATGCTGTCAAAGGGCGAACGGATCGCGCGCCATTGCAGCATCCCGCTTATATATTGCGAAAAACTCTTGCCCTGCGGCAAGCCCTTTCATTATACCATAACGCCTTTGCCGATGTAAAACGGCATGCTCTCGCAGCCGCAAAGCTCACGACCGTCGCGGATCACAACATTTTTATCGGTAATGACCGAGGACAGACGCACATTGTCGCCCGTTACGGTATCCTGCATCAGAATAGAGTTCTTCACGACCGTTCCCTTGCCAACCTTTACACCGCGGAACAGGATAGAGTTTTCAACCGTGCCCTCAATGATGCAACCATCTGCGATCATAGAGCCGCTTACCTTTGCGTCCCCCGTATAGCGCGTGGGCACAGAGTTACGCACCTTGGTAAAGATCGGCTGATTGCGGCGGTAAAAGAGGTTCACGCGATTTACGGGGTCAAGCAAGCGCATCGAGCAGCGGAAATAGCTTTCAAGCGAGTTGATACGCGCGAAAAAGCCGTCATACTCATGCGCATAGATCTTATCCTTGGCAAGATTGCGCATGATCACGTCCTTATAAAAGCTCTTGTATCCGTGCGCCACAGCCTCAGATACCACACGCTTTAAATACGTACGGTTTACGATCCAAATATCCGCGCAGACCTTCACGCTCCCCTGCTCGCCGTTATACTCCGCCATGTCGATCACACGGCCCGTTTCATCTGCAACGGGCAGCTGTGCGTGGCTGTCAAGCGATTGCACCGCGGTGTCAACCGTGGTGGTGATCAGCGTAAAATCAGCGCCGCGCTTTTCATGCAGCTTCATCGCCGATGCGATATCCACGTTGCAGATCACGTCACAGTCGGAAAGCACCAGCACGTCCTCGGTGCAGCGGTCGATAAAGTTCATCACGCCCATAATTGCTTCCAGTCGCGTGGAATACAAGCGCCCCGCCGTAGCGTTGTCATAGGCTGTGATAAAGGGGGGCAGGATCTTAATGCCGCCCGTGCGGCGCGCAAGATCCCAGTCCTTACCGTTGCCGATATGGTCAAGCAGGGACTGATAGTTGTAGTGCGTGATCAGACCCACCTTGGAGATGCCCGAATTTACCATGTTGGAAAGTGCAAAGTCAATGAGGCGGTATCTGCCGCCAAAGGGGATACTTGCCATTGTGCGACGGCTCGTAAGCTCGGGCACGGTTGCATCGTGTATGTTAGAGAAAATAATTCCTGCTGCGGTCATTACATTGCACCTCCCTTATCCGAAATGATCTCGCCGTCCTTTGCGATGCCGTTTTCCTCGATCACAACGCCCTCGCCAATAACGGTTATACCCTTTGCCTCACCTCTCGGCTTGCCGACAACGGCACCCTTGCAGATCTTTACCTCACGGTCAATGATCGCGTAGGATACGTGTGCGCCCTCGTGGATGATACAGTCGCCCATGATCACGGCATCCTCTACCACAGCGCCCTCCAGCACGCGCACGTTTTCACCCAGCACGGAATTCTTCACCGTGCCAAGGATTTCGCACCCCTCGGTGATCGATGCGTTTTCGATGACCGCATGGGGACCCACGTACTGGGGCGGCGCATTTTCATGGCGCGAAAGCACGCGATGCTTGCCGTCGTGAAGCTTCAAAACAGGCTCCTCGCCGAGGATATCCATATTCGCCTCCCACAACGAGTCGATGGTGCCCACGTCCTTCCAATAGCCCTCAAAGGAATATGCCATCATCTTCTCACCCGCGCCAAGCATGGTGGGGATGATGTTTTTGCCGAAATCGTTTGCGGAATTCGGGTCCTTTGCATCTGCGATCAGATAATCGAAGAGCTTTTTGCGCGTAAATACGTAAATGCCCATGGATGCCTTGGTGCTGTCGGGATTTTTGGGCTTTTCGGTAAACTTATAGATCGTACCGTCATCGTAGGTGCTCATAATGCCAAAGCGGCTTGCCTCGGAGAGCGGCACGTCAAGCACGGCAATGGTGCACGCGGCACCCGTTTCCTTGTGGTAATCGATCATTTTGGAATAATCCATATGATAGATATGGTCACCCGAAAGGATCAGCACGTACTCTGCATCGTAGCGCTCAATAAATTGCATATTTTGGTAAATGGCGTTTGCCGTGCCGCTGTACCAATCGGCGCCGTCCTTTGCCTGGTAGGGGGGAAGGATCTTTACACCGCCGTAGTTGCGGTCAAGATCCCACGGCAGACCCGTGCCGATATATTCGTTAAGTACAAGGGGCTGGTACTGTGTCAGCACACCCACGGTATCAAGCCCGGAGTTGATACAGTTGGAAAGAGGGAAATCGATGATGCGGTATTTTCCGCCAAAGGTAACGGCAGGCTTTGCCGTTTTATCGGTCAGTGCGTAAAGTCGGCTGCCCTGCCCACCGGCAAGCAGCATTGCCACACATTCTTTCTTCTTGAACATACTATGTCCTCCATGGTTTTTATTGCATTGTAGCATTGCGGGGTTCAAAAAGGGGTTTTGCGGGGTTATTTTACTGTGTCTTTTCTTTTTTTATTCTTTTCGCGGGATATTTTCGCCGACAGCTCAGTATCACCGCGCCAAGCGGGGGGAGCGTCAGGCTCAGGGATTGGGCAAGCCCGTGCATGGGCACCTGCTCGGTGCGAAGCTCTCCCTCATTTAAATGATCGCCGCCGCCAAAAGAAGCGCTGTCGGAGTTAAAGATCTCCTCCCACACGCCATGCTGCGGCAATCCCACGCGGAAATTATCGCGCAAGACGGGTGTAAAGTTGATCAAAACCACCACCTCCCTGCCGCGCTTGTCGATGCGACGGTAGGAGATCACGCTCTGGTCGCAGTTGTCGGGGTCGATCCACTGAAAGCCCTCCCAACCGCCGTCCTGCTCAAAAAGAGCGGGCGTTTTCAGGTAGAGATGATTGAGCGCTGCCGCATACTGCTGAAACTGAGCATGCATGGGATAGTCAAGCAAAAACCATTCGAGCTCATTCTCATAGTCCCACTCACGGAACTGCCCAAACTCACTGCCCATAAACAGCAACTTTTTGCCGGGATGCGTCATCATGTACGCCAGATGCGCACGTGCGCCCGCAAATTTTTCCCAATAGTTACCGGGATTGCGGTCAAGGAAGGATTTTTTGCCGTGCACCACCTCGTCGTGCGAAATGGGCAGCACGTATTTCTCCCCAAACGCATAGGAGAGCGAAAAGGTCAGATTGCCATGATTGTACTTGCGGTAAATGGGGTCGGTCGTTGCATACGAGAGCGTATCGTTCATCCACCCCATATTCCATTTCAGCGAGAAGCCGAGGCCGTCGTTTTCAAAACTCGTAAGGTTGCCCCACGCCGTGGATTCCTCGGCGATCATCAAAACATCGGGAAAGGCACCTCTCATGTGGGCGTTGAGCTTGCGGAAAAACGCCATTGCTTCAAGATTGCGGTTGTCGCCGTAAACGTTTGGCACCCACTCATCGGGCAGGCGGTCATAATCAAGATAGAGCATAGAAGCAACCGCATCCACGCGCAAGCCGTCAACATGATATTTGTCTACCCAATAGCTCGCATTGGAAATGAGAAAGCTTTGCACCTCCTCGCGCCCTACGTCAAAGCAACGTGTGCCCCAACCGCGGTGCTCCATGCGGTCTATGCCCTGATACTCATAAAGCGGCTGACCGTCAAACTCGTAAAGCCCCTGTGCATCCTTTGGAAAATGCGCGGGCACCCAGTCAAGGATCACGCCAATGCCCGCCTCGTGCATCGCGTCCACAAACGCCATAAAATCATGCGGCGTGCCAAAGCGTGAGGTCGGCGCAAAATATCCCGTTACCTGATACCCCCAAGAGCCGTCATACGGATGCTCCATGACAGGCATCAACTCTACGTGCGTGTAACCCATTTGCTTCACGTAGGGTACAAGCTCACGCGCGATCTCCTCATAAGTACAGCAACTGCCGTCCTTGTGCTTTTTAAAGGAGCCGAGGTGCACCTCGTAAATGTTGAGAGGTCTGCTCACGATCGGCTTTTTTGCCTCGCGCCTGCGGTAGCGAAGCCAACCGGCATCGCGCCATTTATAGCCCTCAATGTCAAAATAGATCGAAGCCGTTTCGGGGTATTGCCCCGCATAGGTGCCGTAAGGATCTGCCTTGTACACGTCACCGTGCGGCGTCTTCATTTTAAATTTATAAAGACAGCCTTGCCCAAACCGTTCGGTTGACACCACGCACTCAAAAACGCCACCCTCGGTTGCACGCACCATGGGGTCACTCTCCCCCCAGCCGTTGAAATCTCCCACCACGAAAGCGGCAACGGCGTGCGGCGCCCAAACGCGGAAGACATATCCGCCCTCGGTCTTGTGAACACCAAGATAGTCATGCGCTTTAAAATTTGTGCCCTGATGGAACAAATACGGCGCAAGATCGTTTTGCTGCATGTGATCACCTCGTTTCATCTTGACAAATCGGTATAATCTATACCTGACTATATTATAACATATACGCCTTGGAAAGGCAAGATTTTTCGGAACACTTTATGTAAGTAAATTCAACAAATTTTGCATTATTTTGACAAATTTTCTATTTTTTTCCACAAAGAATGACGCAACTTTCAGTTGCAAAAGCTTTCCGCAAACTTCCTTTCCTTACGGGATTGACATTGTAAATTTATTTTGCTATAATTATATTTTGAAGGTATCTGCCTTTACCGCAAAGAAGGAGGCGCACGCATGAAATCTTTTTTTCCCGACATTCGCGGCAACGAGTCGCTGCGCCGCCGCATCGGTGCGGAATTTTATGAAGGCGCCTTTTCCCATGCCTATATCTTGGAAGGTGGTCGCGGCTTTGGCAAGCACATGCTTGCCCGTCAAATCGCAATGGCGGCTGCGTGCGAAAACCGCAAAAGCAGCACCCATCCCCTGCCCTGCGGCATCTGCAAGCATTGCCGCAAGATTGCAGCCGACAACTGTGTGGATGTGATCACCGTTGCAAAACCCGAAGGGCGTGCCACCATGAGCGTGGATACCGTCAGAGCCCTGCGAGAGGGGATCGCTACCGTACCCAACGACCTTGATGTAAAGGTCTACATCATAGAGGATGCCCATACCATGACCAAGCAGGCACAAAACGCCCTGCTGCTTACCCTTGAGGAGCCGCCTGCATTTGTGCTTTTCCTGCTGCTCACAGAGGATGCCGGGGCGCTGCTTGAAACCGTGCGCTCCCGTGCCCCCATTTTCCGCTTGCAGCCCCTTGACCGCGACACCATGCAAAGCTATCTCATAACCGCACCCGCGGGCATCGCCGGCGGTGCACCTGCGCTTTTGCGCGAGCACCCCGAGGAGTTTGAAGCGCTGCTTACCCTCTCGGCAGGATCGGTCGGTCAGGCACTGACGCTTCTTGACCCCCAAAAGCGCGCGCCGCTGCTGCAGCAAAGGCAGGATGCCGAAGAGATACTTCGCCTGCTTGCCACACACGCAGGACAGGATGAACTCTTTTTGCTGCTTCGCTCGCTTGGCACCGCCCGCGACGAATTAAGTGCGCGCCTGACAACGCTTTTGCTTGCGCTGCGTGACCTCACCCTGCTCTCACGCACCGAGCACGCGCCCCTGCTGTTCTTCACCAACCGTGAGCAAGCGATCGATCTTGCCGCATCCTTCACCACCGCAAGACTGCTTCTTATTTCCCGTACCGTAGAGGAGGCAAAGGAGGCACTTGCCGCAAACGCAAATGTACGCCTGACGCTCACACAACTACAAACACAGTTATTCACCACATAATACTCCCTCGGCAAACCCGAGGGTTCGGAGTAAACAATGGAAAAACAAAAGAAAAAAACAGAAAAAAAAGAGGGCGAAGCCCGCATCTCGGTTCGCCCCGGCAATTTTATCGTTCCCGGAAAGCGCGCAGATCAGTCGCGCCAAGAAGGAACGCAAGCACGTGCGCCCGAAAAGAATACGCTGCGTGAAGCCGGCAACGAGCAGGCGCGCGGCAACGTAAATGGCAAAAGACGCAACCGTCACAGGGGCAACCGACACGGCCGCGGACATTCTGCACCCAACGCGCAAAATGCCGAGCAGCGAAACGCTAACAAAAACACCCCTGCTGCACCGCAAAAGCCTGCAGGCGAGGAGAAAAACGCAAAGCACCGTGGGGATCGCAGAGATCGCCGTCATCACAATGATAAGCAAAACCGCCATGGCGAAGTAAAACCGCCGCAGGTGCCTGCCACCCCCGCTAAGCCCGAGATCAGCGAATCCCTGCAGCGCGAGCTTGATGCGCAATTCTCTACCCCCTCTACGCTCTCCTTCCTCTCTCCTGTTGCAATGGCAGAGAAAAAGCTGGCAGAGAGTGATGCGGTAAGCACCAAGGAATTCGAGGTGGACATTGCCACCGCAGCCTACTTGGTCGAGGATGTACCCTGCGGCTTCCCCGTGCCCGACGGCAAGGCGGTCGAGGTCATTGGCGTACGCTTCAGAGGGGCGGGCAAGGTCTACTTCTTCGCCCCCGGCGGCGAGCGCTTTCGCATTGGCGAAGCGGCGATCGTGGATACCGCACGCGGCGCGGAATACGGCGAAGTCGTCATGCTGAACCGCAGAATGGCAGAAAAGGATATCGTACAGCCCCTGCGCTCGGTCTTGCGCCGTGCCACCAAGGAGGATACCGCGCACAATACCGAAAACCGTATCAAGGAGGCACAGGCTCTAAAGGTCTGCGCCGAAAAAATTGCAGCACACAAGCTCGATATGAATTTAGTCGATGCACAGTACACCTTTGATAACTCAAAGCTGCTCTTCTATTTCACTGCCGAGGGACGCGTGGATTTCCGTGAATTGGTGCGCGACCTTGCGGGCCTGTTCCGCACAAGGATCGAGCTCCGTCAGATCGGCATCCGCGATGAATCGCGCCTCATTGGCGGACTTGGCATGTGTGGCAGACCCTTCTGCTGCACCACGTTCCTTTCGGATTTCGGTCAGGTATCGGTGAAAATGGCAAAGGAGCAGGGTCTTTCTATCAACACCTCAAAGATCTCGGGCTGCTGCGGGCGCCTGATGTGCTGCCTGCGGTATGAGCACGAAAGCTATGCCGCCGAAATGGCGCTTACTCCCAAAAAGGACACCCGCGTGACAACACCCGATGGGCCCGGCACCGTGATTGAGGCAGCCCCGCTTTCGGGCATGGTAAAGGTGCGCCTTGACAGTGCACCCGAAGCGGCGCCCACCGCCTATCACCGTGACACACTTACCGCTATGGCAAAAGAAAGCCCTGAGAGCACCGAGCAGCAGTAAGGGCTTTGGGCATGCAAGCGTGTATAAATAAAACAGGGCTTGCAAAATTTATTCAAACTTTTTTGTCAAAAACGGTTGCATTTTTTAAAAAATATGATACAATGATATCATCGTATCATCATGTGATACAATTTTTACGGAGGTACTTATCATGGCTTACAAAATTACCGATGCTTGCATTTCCTGCGGCGCATGCCAGTCTGAATGCCCTGTTGAGGCAATCAAAGAGGGTGCTGACAAATACGAGATCGACGCCGATCTTTGCGTAGAGTGCGGCGCCTGCGAGGGTGTTTGCCCTGTTGGCGCTCCCCAGGCTGAATAATCCATACGCCAAAAAGCGGCGCGAAGCGGAACCCCGCTTCGCGCTGCTTTTATAATCAAGACGATAAAAAGGAGTACTATGTATCACGATATTCCTCTTGCCGCCGATGAGCGCGTAGATGAGGTTAACGAAAAGCTCCGCCTCATACAAAAGAAAAACGCGCTTGCCTTTGGCACCGATGCTTTTTTGCTCTCTGCCTTTTTGCGCCCCGCGCCGCGTGAGCGCGCTGTGGAGCTTGGCTGCGGCAACGGCATCATTTCGCTTTTAGCAGCCGCACGTGGGAGATTTTCTCACATAACAGCGATCGAAATACAGCCCGAAATGGCGGAGCTTTCTGCAAGGAACGTAGCCCTCAACGGTCTTGCCGACCGCATCACCGTACAGCAAAACGACGTACGCTGCTTGAGTGCCGCCACACTTGGCGGCGAGGTGGGCGCCGTATTTGCCAATCCCCCTTATATGCGTACCGACTCGGGGCTGGCTTCCCCTCACAGTGCCAAGCAGACCGCGCGCCACGAAACCGACGGCGGCATTGCCGAATTTGCGGCAGCTGCCGCACGGTGCCTGAAATACGGTGGGCTTTTTTACACGGTTTACCGCCCCGATCGGCTGGAAAGCCTTTTTGCGGCACTGCACATGAATAAATTGGCGCCCAAGCGCATGATTTTCGTACACGATAACCCAACTGCCGCTCCTTCCATGGTCTTGCTTGAAGCCAAAAAGGGTGCAGGCGAGGGGCTCATGGTGCTGCCACCTCTGTTTTTGCACGATAGCGCAGGTGACCCCGCACTTTCAGCACGGGCACAGGAGATCTACAACAACGGCATTTTTTGATACCGTTTCTCACTTTTGGTGCTTATCTCGCTACGCCAAGCCCGTATATGCCACAATTCCCTCATAAATGCCTCTGGCAAACAGCTGCGGCTCCTCATTCATCAAGCGTGCGTCACGCGCGTTGGTGATAAAGCCAAGCTCAAGCAGCGTGGCGGGCATGTTGGTGCGCTTTAATACGTATAGCGAGGGGCGCGCAAACACGCCACGATTGGCAAGCCCCGTTTCGCGCTGCAATGCCGCCAAGATATCATTTGCAAGGGCATCTGCCACACCGCCAAGTGAAAATACAAACGCCTCACTCCCCGTGGCGGCGGAAAGCTCCGAGGCATTGGTGTGCAGGCTGATAAAATAATCCGCCCCCCAGCTGTTTGCTTCCTCTGTGCGCACACGCAGGCTGGTGGCGTTTGATGTACCCAGCTGCGTTTGCGCCGTAGGACGGGAAAGGCGCACCTCATAGTTTCCGCTTTGTCGCAGCAGCGTGGCAAGCTCCTGCCCGATGCGGTAAACGATGTTTTGCTCCCGAAGGCCGTTCCCCTCGGCACCCGCATTGGGATTGACGGGGTTATGCCCCTGGTCGATATAAATTTTAATTGCCATTCGCTCACCCTTTCCAAAAGTTCTCACAATTATCTTATGCTGCAAGGGCACGCCGTGTCACCGTGCAAGAAAGGATCGCTCCATGTCAAACGAAGAAAAAAACCGCATTATAGGCGGCACCCTCTATTTGGTCGCCACGCCGATCGGCAATCTTGCCGATCTCTCGGAGCGCGCCAAGAAAACGCTTGCCGAGGTTGACTTTATTGCGGCGGAGGATACCCGCAACACCGCAAGGCTGCTTGCCGCCTTTGGCATCTCGCGCCCCCTTGTTTCCTATCATGACCACAACCGCCGCGAGCGCGGGCCTGTAATCGTAGAGCGCTTGCTTTCGGGCGAGAGCTGCGCGCTGGTAACCGATGCAGGCACACCTGCTATCAGCGACCCCGGTGAGGATCTGGTAGCGCTTGCCGCAAAGGCGGGTGTTCCCGTTACCGCGGTTCCCGGCTGCTGCGCAGGTCTTACCGCGCTTGCGCTTTCGGGTCTTCCCACCGCGCGCTTTTGCTTTGAGGGCTTTTTGCCGCGCGAAAAAAAGGACCTTCGCCTGCGCCTTGAGGCTTTAAAAAATGAGGAACGCACTATGATCTTTCATGAAGCACCGCACCGCCTTTGCGAAACGCTGAATGCCTTTTTAACGGTTTTCGGCGAAGCCCGTGACATAGCACTTTGCCGCGAGCTGACCAAGCGAAACGAGGAGATCCTGCGCACCACTATCGGGGGCGCCATTGCCCATTACAGCGAAACCGACCCGCGCGGCGAATACGTGCTGATCGTGGCAGGCGGCGACGGAAAAGCAATAGAACAGCCCACCTCCCCCCTGCTGACGCTTTCCCCTGCCGATCATGTTGCATATTATGAAAAGCAGGGCATGACCCGCATGAATGCCATAAAAGCGGCGGCAAAGGAGCGCGGTATGCAAAAAAATGAGCTTTACCGCATTTTACATCAATAAAATCACGAAAAACCTCTTGATTTTTTATACACTGTATGCTACAATTTGTTTATTATTTTGATTTTCTCAAAGGAGATTTACCATGACGAAACGTAAGGTTGGCGTAATTGGCGCCACGGGCATGGTGGGACAGCGTTTTCTCACCCTGCTTGATCATCACCCTTATTTTGAAGTAACCGCACTTGCAGCCTCTGCACGCTCTGCGGGCAAAACCTACCACGAGGCAGTGGGCGACCGCTGGAAGCTGAAGACCCCCATGCCCGCATATGCCGCCGATATGGTGGTGCATGATGCCGCTAACATCGAGGAGATGAAGGCGCTTTGCAATATGGTATTCTGTGCCGTAGATATGAAAAAGGAAGATATCCGCGCTCTTGAGGATGCATATGCTAAGGCTGAGATCCCCGTAGTTTCCAACAACTCCGCACACCGCTGGACGCCCGACGTACCGATGGTGATCCCGGAGATCAACGACGCACACCTCGCTGTGATCGAGGCGCAAAGAAAGCGCCTTGGCACCAAGCGCGGCTTTGTTGCCGTTAAGCCCAACTGCTCGATCCAGTCCTACGTGCCTGCCCTTACCGCTCTTTTAGAGTTTGAGCCCTACGAGGTAGTGGCTACCACCTATCAGGCGATCTCCGGTGCGGGTAAGACCTTTAAGGAATGGCCCGAAATGATCGATAACGTCATCCCCTTTATCGGTGGCGAGGAGGAAAAGAGCGAGCAGGAGCCCCCTGCGCGTTTGGGGTGAGGTAAAGAACGGTGAGATCGTGAAACGCGAGGGCATCACCATTACCACCCAGTGCATTCGCGTACCTGTAACCGACGGTCACACCGCCGCCGTGTTTGTAAAATTCCGCAAAAAGCCCACCAAGGAGCAAATTCTTGCCGCTTGGAAAAACTTTAAGGGCAAGCCCCAGGAGCTGCAGCTCCCCCACGCGCCCGAGCAGTTTATCACCTACTTTGAGGAGGATAACCGTCCCCAAGCCGCGCTTGATCGCGACATCTACGGTGGCATGGGCGTAACTGTGGGCAGACTGCGTGAGGACAGCGTTTACGACTACAAGTTTGTAGGCCTTTCTCACAACACCCTGCGCGGTGCCGCAGGCGGTGCGGTTCTCATCGCAGAGCTTCTGCACAGAGAAGGTTATTTTGACTGATCGATGAAACGAGAAAGATAAAGAGGAAGGGGAACCCTTTTGCAAAAGGGCTCCCCTTCCTCTTTGCTTTTCGCATCCGCGAAAAGCAAATTCACCTACTCCTGCCAAAACCTTTGGAAAAAATTTTATTATATCCGCAATGCTGTGCGCACAGGCGCCCCTGCCATGTCATCTAACACCTTTCTCCCTGTTCGCGCCTTCCGCTATAGAGAGAGGCCCTCCCTGCTCACAGCAATTATTTTTTGGTTTTTTTCGCTTTCTGACTACCGCCACTGCCACTGCCACAATCGCAATCGCAACAATCGCAGCTGTCACCGCAATCACAGTCACAGCCATCACCCGCGACACAGGCAATGGCAATCAACACAGCAATGCCCACCAACAAAAATGCACCGTAGCTGCCGAGCGAAATATCGCGCAGAATGCTGTACTCCTCCTCGTCTATGGCGAGATGATACGCAAACGTATAAAAGCTTGCCACAACCAAGGAAAAAAGTGAAAATGCATAGAATTCTGCACCCCGATTTACCCAAAACACGATCGAAGCCACAATCAACGCGATTTCAAGAAATATTACGACCGTAACGATGAATTGTTTTTTCTCTTCGAACAGTACAAGTAAAATACCGGTCACAAGTAAGATAGCAAGCGGCAAAGCAAGAGCTGGCAAAAGATCCTCAAGTGCGGAGGGCACGATCGTCATGGTGTAATATGCCGAGGCACAAATGCCCATGCCCGCCGTGTTCAGCAAAAAGCTGATCAAATAGAAGATCTTTCTCTTTTCACCCTGCAAGTGAAACGGAATAGCGAGCAGCATCAACAAACCGCCCATGGGCAAACCATGCCATTTAGAAAACCAATCCTGCCCCAAATAGCAGCAGACTGTAAACACAAGCAACGCCACTACCGAAAGCAAAAACACAACTACTACCTTTACGCGAGCGTTGATCTGATCAATCATGTATCTCACCTCTTATCACTATCATATCATATTTGTAAAGAGGAGTCAAGTTGACTGTGCTTTTAAGGAAAGCCAAAAGGCCTTCTAACGGAAGTGTAATCGCCATATTCACACAATACTGTATATCGTTCACATATTATACATTTTTTGAGAATTTTTATTACACTTAACCAAGGTCTATTGACAACAGGTGTGTTTTGTGATAGTATAAATATGCATAACACACTTATGCAACATCTAGTAAAGGAGACCATTATGAAAACCGCTGCAAAAGTATTCATCATCATCGGCATGATCTGCCAATTCTACCTCGTTGTACCGTTGATCATAGGTATATTGGCACTGAAAAAGCTTAACACCGCAACAAAGAAGTCCGAACTGACCGGCATGGCGATCGCAACCTTAATTTTGTGCAACGTTATCGCTGGCGTTCTTATGCTTTGCATGAAGGATCAGGATCTTGTTCCTGCTACATCTGATTCTAATGTATAATCACAAAAACCGCAGCACATGCTGCGGTTTTTTATATTCTTGCTTTTCGCATGCGCGAAAAGCAAATTCACCTACTCCTGCCAAAATCTTTGGATAAAAGGATAAATCTGACCACTGTACAATGCGCATTGTAGGGGCGATTTATGAATCGCCACTATGATGATATTTTACACCCACTCCCACCGCATCTTTTGAGAAAGTTTTCGGCAGAGGGATGTGAATTTGTTTGCCTATAGGCAAACAAAGAGCAGGGGGACCCCATTTTTCAAAAGGGGGTCCCCCTGCTCTCTTATTTTCTCATTTAATTTCAAAAGAAAGATGCTGCATGCGCTCCATGGCGGCACGAAATACTGTTTTATCGTTTTCGTGCGTAAGGCAGTTTTCCGCCTTCTCAAGCGGCACCCACTCGACCTCAGCGATCTCGCCCTCTCTTGCCTTAATGCTTTCCTCGGTCGTAAAGGCGAGAAAATACACAACCTCTTTCATCACGCCCGGCGAGGGACTATACTTAACGGTAGCACGGAAATCCGAAATAATCGCTATACGGGAAGAGGTTTCCTCCATCACCTCGCGCAGAGCGGTTGCATATTCGCTTTCTCCCTGTTCCATATGTCCCTTAGGGAAGGAGCGACTTCCGCCCGCCTTATGGCGTATCATGAGTATATAATAATTGTCTTTTTCGCGGCGCACCACAAGTGCGCCGCAAGATTTTTCCCAATTCATCTGAAACCTCCCTGTGGATCGAAATCGGCGTGAGCTTATCTCACTGCGCAATTTCCTCCATGATGAAGGCCTCGAGAATATCGCCTACCTTGATATCGTTAAAGCGATCAAGACCGATGCCGCACTCGTACCCGTCGGCAACCTCCTTGACGTCATCCTTAAAGCGACGCAGAGAAGCAATTTTATCCTCAAAGATCACAATGCCGTCACGCACCACGCGGATCTGCGACTGACGGGTGATCTTGCCATCCTGCACGTACGAGCCTGCGATAAAGCCGACATTGGGTACATGAATGGTCTGACGCACCTCTGCGTGACCAAGCACGTTTTCACGGAACTTGGGCGCAAGCATACCCTTCATCGCTGCCTCGATCTCCTCGATGCACTCGTAAATGATACGGTAGGTACGGATATCCACCTTTTGACGCTCTGCGGAGTCGGTCGCCGCCTTGTCGGGGCGCACGTTAAAGCCAACAATGATAGCATTGGATGCAGCGGCAAGCATAACGTCACCCTCAATGATACCGCCTACGGCAGCATGGATGACACGCACCTTTACTTCCTCATTCGTGAGCTTCTCAAGCGATTGCTTTACCGCCTCAGCCGAGCCTGCAACGTCTGCCTTAACAATGATGTTCAGTTCCTTTACGCCCTCGGAGATCTGCGCAAACAGGTCGTTGAGGTTGGCACGGGCATTTGCCTTAAAGCCCTCCTCCTTCGCCTTGTCACGGCGCTGATCGGCAAGGGTTCTTGCCATGCGTTCATCCTCAACAGCGGCAAACTCGTCACCTGCCTCGGGCACCTCAGCAAGACCAACGATCTCAACAGGCACGGAGGGGCCTGCCTCCTTCAGCGTTCTGCCATTGTGGTCGCTCATCACACGCACACGGCCTACGGCAGTGCCTGCGATCACGATATCGCCGCTATGCAGCGTACCGTTTTGCACCAGAACGGTTGCAACGGGACCGCGGCCGCGGTCAAGCTTAGACTCGATAATAATACCCTTTGCACGGCGGTCGGGATTTGCCTTCAGCTCCTTCATGTCCGCAACGAGCAATACGTTTTCAAGCAGGGTATCAATACCCTCGCGCTTGAGTGCGGAGATCGGCACGCAAATGACATCGCCGCCCCACTCCTCGGGCACAAGATCATATTTGGTAAGTTCTTGCTTAATGGCATCGGGGTTGGCACCGGGTTTATCCATTTTATTAATGGCAACGATGATGTCGATCTCGGCTGCCTTTGCGTGATTGATCGCCTCAACGGTCTGCGGCATGATACCGTCATCTGCCGCCACCACAAGAATGGCGATATCGGTAGCCTTGGCACCGCGTGCACGCATGGCAGTAAACGCCTCGTGACCGGGGGTGTCAAGGAAGGTCAGATCTCTGCCGTCAACCTTTACGCGGTAAGCACCGATGTGCTGCGTAATACCGCCTGCCTCGCCTGCCGTTACGTTGGTGTGGCGAATGGCATCCAAAAGCGAGGTCTTACCGTGGTCAACGTGACCCATAACGCACACAACGGGTGCGCGATCCATCAGATCCTCTGCCTTATCCTCGGTATCGTCAAACAGCTTTTCCTCAATGCTGACAACGACCTCCTTGGTCGCCTCAACGCCAAGCTCGCCTGCAATCAAGAATGCGGTATCAAAATCAATGGTTTGATTGAGCGTTACCATCATGCCCATCATCATAAGCTTTTTCACAACCTCAGCGGGCGGAATCTTCATACGTGATGCGAATTCGCTTACCGTGATCTCCTCGGGGATCGTCACGGAATTTGCCTGCTTGGTAACGGGGGCAGTGCTCTTTTTCGCGCCCTTCTTGCCGGAGGTAAAGGCATGCGTGCCTATCTGCTGCTTTTTAAAGCGCTGGTTACCGCCGCGCGCATCGCGAACAGCATCGGGCACAAAGGTATCAAGACGCTCATCGTATTTGGAAAGATCTACGCTAGAGCCGCGCATATCCACCACACGCGTGGTGCGCGCCTTTGCGGTAGCATCCGTGCCCTTGGGGGTCTGCCCACGGGTAATGACGGTGGGACGGAACTGCTCGCGCACGATACGCCCTCCCCCTTCGTCCTTATCACGGAATCCGCCGTTGCCGCCGCCACGGTTTTGCTGCGGCTTCTGCGGACGGTTATCGGGTCTTTGCTGTGCAAAATTAGGCTTTACATTGCCCTGCGAAAATGCGCCGCCACGGGGTGCAAACTCGGGGCGCGCGGGGCGATCGCCCATGGGGCGTGCGCCGCCCTGCTGTGCCGGACGCGCGGGTGTTGCATCACGGCGAGGTGCCGTGGGTGCCGCAGGCGTTGCGGGGCGCTGCGAGGTCGTAATGGTGGCACGCAGATTTTGCGGAATATTATAGGTACGCGGCGCGGGGCGTGCGGGTGTGGCAGGCGCCGGCTTTGCCGCTTCGGGCTTTGCTGTGGATCGCTCCACTGTTGACTCTTTGGAGGAGGCGGGGGCCTTTGCAGCTTCCGTCTTCGGTGCGGACTTCACCTCGGGCGCTGCTTTTGCGGGTGCTTTTTCTGTTTTGGGTGCAGCTTTGACATCTGCAGCAGGTGCGGTGGCAGGTGCCTCCTTACCCTTCTCCGTGGCAGTTTCCTTTTTGGGGGCAGCCTTTGCCACCGTAGGAATATAGGTATCACCAAACAGATATCCGTCGATATCGGCTACCTGCTTTTCACGCGTTAACGCATCAAAAATAATGTCAAATTCCTTTGCATCAAGCGATTTTTGCGTAGTCTTACATTCAAGACCCTTTGCGGTCATCAATTCTGTAATTTGCTTACTTTTGATACCGAGATCCTTTGCCAATTGTGCAACCTTAAACGCCATATTTCCTCCTTGTCTTCCGCAGTCCGTGCGGAACACCTTCCAAAGTTTGGTTAAAATTCTTACACCCTATGGGTAATTTAATGACTGTCTGAAACAGAAACGCCGTAAAGCGCGGCAATCGCCGCCGCAAGATTTTGATCGGTCACGCCAACCGCGCCGACCGTGCCGCCACGCTTACCCACGGCAGTGGCAAGCGCATCACCGTTGACCGAAAGCCGAACGGCGGGGGTCTTATAATAAAGAGTGCGGTCGGCAATGCGCTTGTGCGTATTTGCCGAGGTATCCGCCGCTTCTAAAACGATAAGTGGGGATTTATCACTACCGTTTGGCACCTTTTTGAGCGCCTCACACACCAGTGCCACGCCAATGACCACGCGCCCTGCGCGCACGGCGAAGCCAAGATAGGAAAGCGCCTTTGCTTCAATTTGCTTCATGGGCGGCAAGTTCCTCGCGCATCGCAGCGTAGATCTCATGGGGGATCTCACACGCAAGGTTGCGTGCAAGACGGCCGTTCTTCTCCGCTTTCGCAAGACAAGCGCTACTCTTACAAATATACGCGCCGCGCCCCGATTTCTTGCCCGTGAAATCAAGCGACACCCCACCTGCGGGATCACGCACTACACGCAGCAGCTCCTTTTTGGGGAAATGCTCGTTGCAGCCAAGGCATTGGCGCATCGGGATCTTTTTCGCTTTTTTCTCCATTTTCTTATACCGTTAAGGCATTATTCTGCCTTGATATCGATCTTGTAGCCGGTAAGTCTTGCCGCAAGACGGGCGTTAAGACCCTCCCTGCCAATGGCAAGCGACAGCTGGTCGGGCTCAACCAGCACGCGACAGGTACGCTCACCCGTGAGTTCAACCGAAAGCACACGTGCGGGAGCAAGGGCAGCAGCAATAAATTCCTCGGGCGTTTCGCTGTAAGGAATGATGTCGATCTTTTCGCCGCGCAGCTCCTCAACGATGCTCCCAATACGCATACCGCGATTACCGATGCACGCACCGATCGGATCTACATTTTCATCACGGGAATATACAGCAACCTTGCTGCGCACACCCGCCTCGCGGGATACGCTCTTGATCATCACAACGCCGTCTGCAATTTCGGGAATTTCAAGCTCAAACAAGCGACGTACAAGGCCCGAGTGAGAGCGCGAAAGCGTAACCAGCGGCCCGTGTGCCTCTTTGTTTACTTCCATGACAAACACCTTTACACGGTCGTCTACCATAAAGCTCTCGCCGGGGATCTGCTCATTTTTGAGAAGAACGGCGCGACCTGTGCCGGTGTCAAGCACCACATTGCCGTTAACGGGGTCGATCTTGCTGACCGTTGCGGTAATGATCTCCTCGCGCTGGCTCTCATATGCCTCCTGCATCACGCGGCGCTCGCCCTCGCGAATGCTCTGAATGATAACAGATTTTGCGGCAGCTGCGGACAAACGGCGGAAGTTTTCGGGCTTGACCTTGATCTCAATCAGCTTGCCAAGGGTATGACGCTTGTTAAGCGCCTTTGCATCCTCAAGCGAGATCTCGGTCTCGGGGTCGGTCACGGTATCCACAACTGTCATTTGCTTAAATACGCGCACGTCATCCTTTTCAAGATCAAACGCGATCCTCACATTGGCGTTTGCACCGTACTCCTTATGATAGGCGGAAACAAGTGCGGCTTCGATCTTTTCCAACATGTAGGCTTTCGGAATTCCCTTCTCCTTTTCAAGAAGGTCAAGGGCGTTGAGGAAAGACTCCTTACTGCTTTTCGTGCTCATGGCTTTATCCTTTCGTACTATGTTATCTTTTACTTTCTCAATTTTATTCGCTGCTTTTATTATTTGAATTTAAAACTCAAACACGGTGGTGATTTTGGCAACGGCGGCGCGCTCAAAAGCTGTAACAGTACCGTCAGCCTCGATCAGAATGCTTCCCGCTTCATCTCGCCCCACCAAAATACCGCGGTGCGCCTTTTTGCCGTTCACAGGCGCAAAGAAACGCAGATCCACCAATTCTCCAATACCGAAATCAATGTGTGCATCGGTGCGCAGTTCTCGCTCAATACCGGGGGAACTGACCTCAAGATCGTAAGCGCTTTCAATGGGGTCTGCCTCGTCAAGCACGGGATCAATGGCACGGTGCATGCGCTCACAGTCGTCAATGGTAATGCCCTCATCACTGTCAATGGTCACCCGAAGCACGCGACGCGCGCCCTCCTTGACGAACTCCACATCCCACAAGAAGAGCCCCAGCTCCTCCGCTACGGGCGCGATCAACTCGCGCACGGTTTGGGCAATGTTTTTTGCTGTTGCCATAAAAGCACCTCCCGTTTGACGTTTAAAACAACTTTTTAGCGGCATTTTAACACATTTCACTGCCGCAAATAAGAGGAGCAGGTCTTACCAACCTGCTCCAACCTACTATCTACTGTGTAATAGTATAGCACACTTTTTTCCATTTTGCAATAGACAACTCAAAATTTTTTATTTTTTTATCAAAAAGCCGAAATATATGCGGTAATATTTACCTTTTCATCTCTTTTTTTCACAAATCCTTCATGCAATCTGTTTACAATCATCATTTTTTATGTTATAATATTAAATTAGAGTAATGTTTTTGTAGGAGGATCCGCTATGAACGGCACCGCACTAAACAAAACCGATCTTGCCGCATGGCGGAGCTTGATCACGCGCCCAAGCGGCACAAGCCTGCTTGCGGCGGCAGCACTGTACCTTTTTTCCTCGCTCCTTCTCCCCTTTGCGGCAAACGAAACGGTATCGCTGCTCTTTGTCGGGGTCTGCGCGCTTTTCTTTTACATGCAAACGCGCACCCTGGCATCGCTCATTGCCCCCGCCATCCCCGCTATGCTGCTGTTTTCGGTTTCGGGGTCTATGCTGCTCCCTGCCGCCTTTTTTGCCATCGTGTTTGGCGGTGCCTGCGGCGCCATGCTTTTGCTGTCGGCAAAATCACCCCGTGATTTCCTGTCGGTGCTCTTGCCGATCGGCGCATATTTGGGCGCACTTTTGCTCGGTGCCACCCCCCTTGTTGCCCTGCTCACGCTCCTGCCCTTACCCGTGGCGCTTGTTGCCATGCTGAGCGTGCGCCGCTGCACACCGTTTACCCCTATGATGATAGCGCTCACCGCCACGCTGTGTCTGAGCCTTCTTACAGCGGCAGGTGTCGCCCTTGCATCACTTGATCTTCTTGATGTTTCACTGCTCCCCACCTTCCTTTCCTCTCTTGGCGATGAGGTGATCGCTCTGCTTGAGGAAGCAAAGGCGCTTTATGCCGAAACGGGTGTCACGATCGAAATTTCCGAAGCTGCCATCCGCAATCTCCTTGCCGAGCTGATCAACCTTTCCCCCGCAATCTTTATCATCGCATGCATGATAACCGCCTATTTCACCTGGCGCACGCTTGCCGTGCTTTTGGTGTCCTTTGGTGCGTTGCCGCGCTTACCCCGCATACTCACCGTTCCAACCATAAGCGTCACTGCCGCGATCCTATTTATTTTGGCACAGCTTGCGGCAATGATCGCCAACGCCAAAACCGCAACACTCTTTGGCGCGGTGGCACAAAATCTTGCCCTCGTTCTTGAGCCCGGACTTGCGCTTATGGGCCTTGGACAGTTGCTGCGGCGCAATGCACCGCGCTCCTGCTTCTCAATGCTTGCGCTCATCGTGCTTGTTTATCTTATTTGGGTCAATCCCGCCACAGCGCTTGCGGTAGCCGCCCTGTACGGCGCTATCCATGTGCTGATCACATCCTATCAACGTGCTAAAAACAGCAAAGGAGAACAATAATGCAAAAACAATCTGAGAACCGTCGCCGCCACGGCGCCGCCATTCCGATGATCGTTCTTCTCGCGCTTGGTCTGTTGTTTTTCGGCGTATATATTGCCGCCACGCAATTCTCCGCCACCGTACTGACCGTGCGTGCCGCGCTCATTTTTTTGGGCGCTTATGCGGCGTTTGGTCTGTTCGCGTGCCTGTTTTTCCTCTTAAAAGAGCATAAGCAGCGCGGCGAGGAGATCATGTTTGAAACGCTGAACACCAAAATGCATAACATGTTCAAATATGCCGTGGGGCTCCCCTATGCCATTGTAGATGAGCAGGGGCGCGTGCGCGCGCTTAACAGCGCACTGCAAAAAATCCTCGGCGCCGAGGATCCCTTTTACCGCGGTTACATTTCGGATTTCTGCGGGGGCGTTGGCCTGCAGGAGATCGTGCGCGCGGGTGTAAACGGTGAGGATTCGCGCACCAAGCTCGGCAAGTTTACCATGGAAACCATTGCCGCAAGATCTGACGACAGCAAGGCACCCACCGAAACACTGCCCGCCAGCAAGATCGACAGCACAGTCGTTCGCTTGCCCGACGACGGGCGTTATATCGCGCGCGCATACGCGATCGCGCTGGGCGATCGCATCAGTTATCTCGTCACCTTTACCGATGCCTCCGAGCTACTTGACCTTCGAGAAAAAATGGAGCGAGATATGCCGGCGGTCGCCTATATCGACGTGGATAACCTTGAAGAACTGACACAGTACACCCACGCCAATTACCGCGATGCTTCGCGCAAGGTCGATGACGTACTTTTGCAATGGGCGACCGACATGAACGGCTTTTTGCGCGAATATGAGCGCGACCGTTATATCATGTTCTTTTCACAAGAAAAGCTTCATCTGTGCGAAGAAGATAAATTCAGCACCCTGCTTGACCGCATCCGCGACATTCGACTTGGTGAGTACGGTATTCCCGTAACTGTTTCGATCGGCATCTCCCTTGACGACTGCAGCATGGCAGAGCGCGCAAAGGAAGCAAACTCCGCCCTTGACATGGCGCTGCAGCGCGGCGGTGACCAGGTTGCCGTGCGCCGCCGTGACGGCATTCGCTACTACGGCGGTCAAACAAGACCCTCTCAGCGCCGCTCGCGCGTGCAATCCCGCGTGGTGGCAAACTACCTGCTGACCAAGATATCCGAGGCGGATAATCTGCTCATCATGGGCCACCGCAACCCCGACTTTGACTCCATCGGCGCCTGCCTTGGCATTGCGCAATTTGGCCTGCTTGCAGGTATACCCACCAAGATCATCATGGATCTTGATAACGCCAACTTCCGCATTGCCACCGAGCGCCTGACTGCCTCCAAAATATACAGCGATATGTTCATTTCGGGGCATAAAGGGCTTGATCTCATTCGCTCGGGCACACTGCTGATCATTGCCGATGCCAACAACTTCCGTATCATCGAGTCGCCCGAGGTTGCCGACAGCGTACGACAGGTTTCGGGTAAGATTGCCATTATCGACCACCACCGTCAGGCAGGCGAATACGATTTCGAGCCCGTTGTCAACTATATTGACCCCAGCGCCTCCTCGACCGTTGAATTGGTTGCGGAAATGTTGGAGCAAAGCGAAACAGGCAACGAGAGCGACAACAAGTTGGTATCCGATGAGGTGGCAAGCGTCATGCTCTCGGGCATCATGCTTGATACAAACGGCTTTACCCGAAACACAGGCAGCCGCACGCTCGACGCGGCGCGCTACCTCTACGGCAAGGGCGCAAACGCCGAATATGTGCACAGCTTTTTCAATCAAGATTATGCCGATTACGTTTGTGAGCGCAGCTTCTCGGGCTGCTCACTGATGCAAAACAACACCGTCGGTCTTACCTGGAGCAAAGGAACCGGCAGAGGTGCTGATGACCGCGTTGCCGCCGCCAAGGAAGCAGACAGGCTCCTTAACGTGAAGGGTGTGTGCGCCTCCTTTGCGCTTGTTGTAGTGGATAACGTGGTACACATTTCAGGTCGCTCGGACGGATCGGTCAACGTACAGCTTATCCTTGAGCGCCTTGGCGGTGGCGGACGCTTTGATTCCGCAGGCACCGTGCTCTCCGATGTTTCTCTTGAGGCAGCGGTCGAGGATCTGCGTAGCGCCATTCGTGCCTATTTTGCCGAGATTGAAGACAGCCATCACAATGCCTAACGGCAATAACCGATAAAGAAAGGAACGTTTTATGAAAGTCATTTTAACAGCCGATGTAAAGGGGCAGGGAAAAAAGGATCAGCTCATCGAGGTATCCGACGGCTATGCCCGCAATTTTCTTCTCCCCCGCAAGCTTGCTATCCCCGCCGACAATCAGTCAATGACGGAATTAAAAAATAAAGAGGCTGCCAAGCAGCATAAGATCGACACCGAGCGCGCCGCCGCCAAGGAGATTGCGGCAAAGCTTGAAAGCGTTGTGGTAAAGATCAAGGTCGGCGCAGGTGCCGACGGTCACCTTTACGGGTCTGTAACCTCCAAGGAGATCGCCGAAAAACTGCAAAAGGAGCACGGTATTACCGTTGACAAGCGCAAGATCGCACTCCAAGCACCGATCAAGGCATACGGCACCTACGTGCTTGACGTACGCCTTTACACCGATGTTTCGGGCAAGATCAACGTTGTCGTGGCAGACGCATGAGGCAGACTATGAATAACGAAGCAGTAAGAGGAGAGGATATGCTCTCGCGCAAGATGCCCTGCTCGCTTTCAGCGGAGCGCGCTCTGCTCGGCTCTATCCTCATTGACCCCAATTCTATCAACGAGATCGCGGCAACCATCGGTGCTGACGATTTTTACGTACAGGAGCATAAACAGATCTATCTTGCCATGCGCGAGCTGTTCGATGCCAGCCAAGAGATCGACCCCGTCACGCTGATCGACACCTTGGTGCACAAGGGCGTTTACGAAAAATCGGGCGGTGAGAACTATATCCGTTCCCTGCTTGACGTGACTCCCAGCGCCATGAACATTGCCGATTACGCGCGCATTGTAAAGGAAGAGAGCACGCGCCGCCGCATCATTGATGTGTGCAGTGAGATCTCTGACCTTACCTATGGCGAGCAGGAGGGCGTGGCACAGGTGCTTGATCTGGCGCAAAGCCGCTTTACCGAAATCGCGCAGGGGCGCGATTCCCGCACCTTCCGCCACATCCGTGACGTGCTGCGCGACCTGATGGAAAACCTGCACAAGCTGCAGACCGATAAAGCCGCCGCTATGGGTACACCCACGGGCTTTTCGGGCGTAGATAAACTGCTTGTCGGCATGGGCGACTCCGACCTCGTTCTCGTGGGCGCGCGCCCCGGTATGGGTAAAACGGCGTTTGCCCTTAACGTTGCCACCAACGTGGCATTTTCCTCGGGCAAAAAGGTGTGCCTGTTCTCGCTTGAAATGTCTGCCGAGCAGCTTGCCTCGCGTATGATCGCCAGCGAAGCGCTGGTTGACAGCTACAGCCTGCGCTCGGGTCAGATCCAACCCGAGGATTGGAAGAAGATCGCAGATGCCGCCATGCGCCTTTCCAACACCGATCTTTTGATCGACGACACCTCGGGCATTACGGTAACCGCCATGAAGGCAAAACTCAGACGTGTAGAGAATCTTGGGCTTGTTGTGGTCGACTACCTCGGCCTGATGGAAAGCGAGCAGCATTACGACAACCGCGCGCTTGAGGTCAGTGTCATTTCCCGCGGCTTAAAGCTGATGGCTAAGGAGCTGCGTGTGCCCATTCTTTGCTGCGCTCAGCTCTCCCGTGGACCTGAAGGCAGAACCGACAAGCGTCCGCAGCTCTCCGACCTGCGTGACTCGGGTGCCATCGAGCAGGATGCAGACGTGGTTATGTTCCTTTACCGTGACGAATATTATAACACCTCGCGCGACCCCGACCAAAAGGAGGGCAACATTGCCGAGGTCATCATTCAGAAGAACCGACACGGCTCAACGGGCAACGTAAAAATGGCTTGGCTTGGCACTTATACCAAGTTCCGCACCATTGATACCGACCGCGAAGAACCGTAATGAAGCAGCCTTTACTTGCGGGCTTTCGCGATCCGCACCAGCTTGCCAATATGCCCGCCGAAGCCCCCATCGCCGTTGCCCTTTCGGGGGGGGCGGATTCGGTGGCATTGCTCTCCCTGCTCCGTGGCAAGAAGGCGCTATGCGCCGTGCACGTGCACCACGGCATTCGCGGTGCTGAGGCAGACCGCGATGCGGCATTTTGCGAGGCCCTCGCGAAAAAATTTGATATTCCCTTTCACCTGTTAAAAACAGATGTGCCCGCCATGGCGCGCCAAACGGGTGAAAGCCTTGAAACCGCAGCGCGCACCGCACGCTATGCGGCAATCACCGCATGGATGCGCGAGCAAGAGATCTTTCTGCTTGCTACGGCGCACCATGCAGACGATCAGCTGGAAACCATGCTCCAGCACCTGCTGCGCGGCAGCGGCACACGTGGACTTTGCGGTATTCCCGCATGCCGTGCGCTTGATGAGGGACTTTTCGTGGTGCGCCCGCTCCTATCGGTGCCCAAGGCAGCGCTGCTCCGCTATTTAACGGAGCAGGATCTTACGTTCGTGACCGACAGCACCAATGAGGAGATCTGCTGCCAGCGCAATTTTCTGCGCTTACGTGTGCTCCCCTTGCTCGCCGAGCTCCAGCCAAACGCCCCCCTGCTTGCGGCGCGATGTGCCGAGGCACTTGCGGGCGATGAGGCATACCTTGACGGTTTGGCAGTTGAATTTCTTGCAAAAGAGGGTGCCAAGCCGCGCGTAGAGGCGCTGTTGGCGCTCCCCCAGCCGATTCTTGTACGTGTGATGCGGCGTTTGTTACCGCAAGTGCCCACAGCACAGCATCTTTCGGCAATTTGCGATCTGCTTGGCAGCAGCAAGCCGCACGCATCGCTCTCCCTGCCCCCCCATACCGTTTTACGCAAGGTAAACGGCAAACTGAGCATAGAGAAAAAGCAAAAAAAGCAACACGGTAACGAAACGCTGTTACTTTGTGAAAGCGAAACACAAATAAAAGAAGCCGCTGCTTTAGTAATTCTCGGCGGTGTTGGCAAAACTACAAATGATGCGCTTGAGGCACGCTACAAATATGCAACAAGGCTCTCCCTTTGCAAGGACGCTGTGAAGGGCGAAATCCGCCTCTGTCGCCGTATGGCGGGCGATGTCATCCTTTCGGGTGGCATGCACAAGGCGGTGCGCCGTCTTGCGTGTCTTAAGCATCTGCCGCCCGAGGCGCGCGCACGCATGCCGCTCCTTTTTGACGATGACGGCATACTTGCCATCCCCTTTGGCCCCGTGCGTGACGGGGCAAACAAGAAAACCGACCTTGAGGTCTTTGTTTATTTCAATTAATACGCTTCCACCCGTGGTGGAAGCGTCCCCCCTTTTGATATCAGCAGGATGCCCGTAGGGCTCCGTCGTATATATCACAGTTAAAATATTCCCTATTTGGAGGAGCAAATGAAGAACCACTTGAAAACAATACTTTTATATGTGCTGCTCATTGCCGTGATCATCGGTGTGGTTGCAACCATTTTCCAGAGCACCGAGGAGGAAAAGATCGTGCTCGGCGATGTGGTTGCCTACTTTGAAAGCGACAGGGTAGTATCCTTTTTGATCGATGAAAATTATTACATCACCATGCAGGTCATCAAGCAGGATGCGGCAGGCAATCTGCAAACAAAGGCGGACGGCAGCTGGGACACCACCGAAATTTCTTATCAGCTTCGCTCGCTTGACCTGTTCAACGAATACTGCGGCGATCATGTAAGATCCAACGCCAATCTCACCGATTACGACATTGAGCCGCAGACGACCTATCCTTGGTGGGTAAGCCTTCTTCCTTACGCGCTCATCATCATTGCAGTCATCGTGCTGTGGATGTTTATGATGCGCTCGGCAGGCGGCCCCGGCTCCAAGCTGAACAGCTTTGGCAAGGCGCGCGCGAAAACCGCAAGCGACCAGAAGGAGCGCGTTACCTTTGCTGACGTGGCAGGCTCTAACGAGGAAAAGCAGGAGCTTGAGGAGATCGTAGAGTTCCTCAAGGATCCCTCCAAATTCACCAGGCTCGGCGCAAAGATCCCCCACGGCGTGCTGCTCGTGGGCCCTCCCGGTACGGGTAAAACCCTGCTTGCCAAGGCGGTAGCAGGCGAGGCAGGCGTTCCCTTTTACTCACTTTCCGGCTCGGATTTCGTAGAAATGTACGTGGGCGTTGGTGCTTCCCGTGTGCGCGACCTTTTTGAAACGGCACGTAAAACCCCTGCCAGCATTATCTTTATTGATGAGATCGATGCCGTGGGCCGTCACCGCGGTGCAGGCCTTGGCGGCGGGCACGACGAGCGCGAGCAGACCCTTAATCAGCTTTTGGTAGAAATGGATGGCTTTGGCTCTCATGACGGTATTATTGTGATCGCCGCCACCAACCGCCCCGATATCCTTGACCCGGCACTCCTGCGTCCCGGTCGCTTTGACCGCCAGATCACGGTGGATGCCCCCGACGTAAAGGAGCGCGAGGCGATCCTTCACGTACACGCACGCAAAAAGCCGCTTGAGGCAGCGGTTGACCTTTCTGTGGTTGCCAAAAAGACCGCGGGCTTTACAGGTGCGGATCTTGCCAACCTCCTCAACGAGGCTGCCCTGCTTGCGGCAAGACGCGGCAAAAGCCTGATCGGTACAGATGATATCGATGACGCCTTTATCCGCGTGATCGCAGGACCGAAGAAGACATCGCGCGTGATGAGTGAGCGCGAGCGCAAGAACACCGCCTATCACGAGGCAGGTCACGCTATCGTAGCCCATGTTTTGCCCCACCTTGATGCCGTGCATCAGATCTCTATCGTACCCTCCGGGCGCGCACTCGGTTATACCATGAGCCTGCCCCAGGAGGACAAATACAGCGTTTATAAGCAAGAGCTGAAGGAGCGCATTGCCGAGCTGCTCGGCGGTCGCGTGGCAGAGGCTATTGTGTTTGGCGATATCTCGGGCGGTGCCTCCAACGACATTGAGCGTGCCACCAATATTGCACGCAAGATGGTCACACAGCTCGGCATGTCGGATGTGCTTGGTCCCGTCAAATACGGCACAGCCGATAGCGAGGTCTTCCTTGGACGTGATTTCTCCAGCGGAAACAATTTCTCCGAGGAGGTTTCTGCCAAGATCGATGCCGAGATCAAGGCACTCATTGACTACGGCTATCAAACCGCCAAGCGCGTGCTTGAACAAAACCGTCAAAAGCTTGATTTTGTGGCGGAATTCCTGCTTAAGAACGAGCTGATGGACGGTGACCAATTTGCCGCCGCTATGGACCGCGATGACGTCACCATTGCCGACCTTGAGGCAATGGCAGAGGAAAAACGCGCACGCAGCAAGGAAGAAAACGAGGCGCGCGCACAGGCTGAGCGCGAGGCGGCTGAAAAGGCAGCACGTGAGGCAGCACTCGCCGCAGATTTTTCGGATAGCCGATTTGCTACCAACGAATTTGCTATGCCCACCGCAGGCAACGGTCAACAAATGCCTACGGCAGATACAACTGAGGAAAAGGAAAACGGTCAAGATAACTCCGGTCAAGACCCTGAAGTTTAAACCGCATGCGAGGTGGCTTGCTCATGCTTTGAGCAAGCCTCTCACCGCACCGACAAACGGAAGCAAGCCGATCTATCCATAAGCGCAGCTTTTGGCGGCTTCGGCATGCTTACCCTGCCAAAGGGAGAACATATGGAAAAGATAGCACAACTTACACTCGGCATTGATATCGGCTCTACTACCGCAAAGGTGGTGCTCGCCCGCGGCGAGGAGATCCTGTATGAATGCTATGAGCGCCACTTTTCACAGGTGCGCCAAAAAACACTTGAAATTCTTGAGCGCCTGCAGGAGCTGATCGGTACAAGCACCGTAAAGGTTGCCGTATCGGGCTCCGCCGGGCTTGGCCTTGCGCGTGCCGCAGGGCTGCCCTTTGTACAGGAGGTGTTTGCCACGGGCGAAACCGTCCGTCACCTCGAGCCCGACACCAATGTTGTAGTGGAGCTCGGGGGCGAGGATGCCAAGGTCATCTTCTTTGACGGCGGCACCGACGAGCGCATGAACGGCACCTGTGCCGGCGGCACGGGCGCATTCATCGACCAAATGGCAACACTGCTTGACGTGACCGTTGAGGAGCTGGATCGCCTGAGCCTTGAATCCACCCGCATTTATCCCATTGCCTCACGCTGCGGCGTGTTTGCAAAAACCGATATTCAGCCGCTGTTAAATCAAGGCGCGGCAAAATCGGACATTGCGGCAAGCATTTTCCGCGCGGTGGTCAACCAAACCATCGCGGGCCTTGCACAAGGCAGACGCATTGCGGGCAAAGTCATGTTTCTCGGTGGGCCCCTGTCCTTTAACGAGGGGCTGCGCCGCCAATTCGTGCACGTACTGAAGCTCTCGCCCGAGCATGCCGTTTTTCCACCCTATGCGCGCATTTCGGTGGCGCTGGGTGCCGCGTTCTTTGCGGCAAGTCTGAATGAAGAATTTACCTATACCGATCTTGTTGCGCGCGTTGGGGCATCGGCTACCGTCAAGACCGACACAACAGGGCTGGCACCTCTTTTTACAGACAAAAAGGATTATGCCGCCTTCCGCACGCGTCATGCTGCCGCCGCGGTAGAGTATGCCGATCCCGCCACCTACCGTGGCAATGCCTATCTTGGCATCGACTGCGGCTCTACCACAACCAAGCTGGTTCTCATGGCCGAGGATCACCAGCTGCTTTATACATACTACAACTCAAACAAGGGCAATCCCGTAGGGATTGTGAAAGAGCAACTTGAGGAGATTTATACCGTTTGCGGCGATCACATCAAGATCAAAGCCGCCGCCGTTACGGGCTACGGTGAGGAGCTCATCCGCCATGCTTTCCACCTCGACCAAGGACTTGTTGAAACCATGGCACACTTTACCGCCGCACGCTACTTTAATCCAAACGTTGATTTCATTCTTGACATCGGCGGACAGGATATCAAGTGCTTTAAGATCCGTGGGGGCGCCATTGACAGCATCATGCTCAACGAGGCATGCTCCTCAGGCTGTGGCTCCTTTATTGAAACCTTTGCCAAATCCCTTGGCTATGAAACCGAGGAGTTTGCAAAGCTCGCGCTCTTTGCGCCCGCCCCCGTTGACCTCGGCTCGCGCTGCACGGTGTTTATGAATTCCTCGGTAAAACAAGCGCAAAAGGACGGTGCCACCGTCGGCGATATTTCGGCAGGTCTTTCGGTATCCGTAGTGAAAAATGCCATTTATAAGGTCATTCGTGCAGGTAGTGCCGAGGAGCTTGGCGAAAATATCGTAGTACAGGGCGGTACGTTTTTAAACGATGCCGTACTGCGCAGCTTTGAACGCGAGCTCGGGCACAACGTCATCCGTCCCGCCATTGCAGGCCTTATGGGCGCTTGGGGGGCGGCGCTTTACGCCAAGTCCACCGCAAAAGAGCAGTCCTCTATGCTCACGCGCGAGGAATTAAAGAGCTTTACACACACCTCAAAGGCGGCTGTCTGCCGCGGGTGTACCAACAACTGCAATATTACCGTAAACACCTTTGCCGACGGCGAACGGTTCATTTCGGGCAACAAGTGCGAGAAGGGAGCGGGCAAGCGTGCCGCTGCCAATCCCCTGCCAAACCTTCATGCCTATAAGCGCGACCTGTTTGCCGAAATGGTGCCTGTCGCGGGCAAGCGAGATTTTACCGTAGGTCTGCCGCTTGCGCTTGGCATGTACGAGCTGGGGCCGTTTTGGTACGCGCTTTTCCGCGCGCTCGGCTTTGGCGTACGCTTTTCGGGCTTTTCTAATCGCAAGCTCTATCAAAAGGGACAGTACAGCATTCCCTCGGATACCGCCTGCTACCCCGCCAAAATCATGCACGGTCATATCGAGCAGCTCATCGAGGACGGCGTAGACGGCATCTTCTATCCTTCCATGACGCGTAACATTGACGAGCGCGTGGCAGATAACTGCTATAACTGCCCCGTGGTTGCCTATTATGCAGAGCTTCTTTCTCATAACATGGATACCCTCTCGAGCGTACGCTTCTTCTATCCCTATTTGAATATCAACGATGACAAGCAGCTCTGTAAGGAATTGCTTGCCTTTCTCAATGCCGAGTTTGGCGGCTTTGGTCAGCGCGAGGTGGCAAACGCCGTGCGTACGGCAAAGCTTGCCTACCAAGCACACATGAAAAAGATCCGCCGTGAGGGCGAGCGTGCCGTGGCACGCGCCCAGCGCGAGGGGCACAGGCTCATGGTGCTTTCGGGCAGACCCTATCACATCGATCCCGAGATCGGTCACAGCATTGACCGCCTGGCGACCACTCTTGGCTTTGTTGTGGTAAGCGAGGATGCCGTTGCGCATCTTGCCACGCATCCCGCACGCCCCGCGGCGCTCAACCAATGGACCTACCACGCGCGCCTTTATAACGCCGCCAAATTTGTGACCGAAACAAAGGGCGCGGAGCTTGTGCAGCTGGTTTCCTTTGGCTGCGGTATTGATGCCATCACCACCGACGAGGTGCGCAGTATTCTTGAGGACGGCAACAAGCTGTATACACAGATCAAAATTGACGAGATCACCAATCTCGGCGCCGTGACCATTCGCTTGCGCAGCCTCATTGGTGCGCTTGAGCAGCAGGAAGGGAGGGGTTAAGCATGGCAACCGAACGTGTTATATTTACCAAGGAAATGAAGCGGGACTATACCATTCTCTTGCCCAACATGCTTGAAATGCATTTTAAGATCATGGCAGAGATCTTCCGCCATGACGGGTACAAGGTAGAGCTCTTGCAAAACGAGGGACAGAGCGTGATTGATTGCGGACTCAAATACACCCACAACGATGCCTGCTATCCCGCGCTTCTTGTCATCGGACAGTTTATCGATGCCCTGCAAAGCGGCAAGTATGATGTCAACAAAACCGCCGTTATGATGACGCAAACGGGGGGCGGCTGCCGTGCCTCAAACTATATTACCCTTATCCGAAAGGCGCTGGCACGTGCGGGTCTTTCACAGGTTCCCGTGATCTCGCTAAACGTATCGGGCCTTGAAAAAAACCCCGGGTTTAAGCTGACCCTCGGGTTTGGAAAACGCATCCTATACGCCGTTTACTATGGCGATCTTTTGATGAGCCTTGTCAATCAATGCCGCCCCTATGAGGTGCTGCAGGGCTCCACGCAGGCAATGGCTGACAAATGGGTAGGGTATCTTGTAAAGGAGCTGAACAGCGGCAGATCCCTCAATTACAAAACCGTACAGAAAAATTACATCAATATATTGAAGGATTTTGAACTGAATCTTCCGCGCACCAAGGAAAAAAAGGTACGTGTGGGCATTGTGGGCGAGATCTACGTAAAGTTTTCCCCCCTTGCCAACAACAACCTTGAACGGTTTTTGGTTGGAGAGGGCGCGGAAACGGTCATGGCGGGTCTGCTTGACTTTTTGATGTATACCGTCAATACCGCAGTGGTAGATTACCGCCTTTACGGCATGAACAAAATGCGTGCAAGAATCATGCGGTTTGCCTATAACTTCCTACATAAAAAGCAGCTTGATTTCATTCGTATGTACCGCGAAAACAGCAGCTTTATCCCCCCTACCGATTTTGAAAAAACGCGCGCCTCTATTCAGGGCTATATCAACGAGGGCGTGCAAATGGGCGAAGGGTGGCTCTTGACTGCCGAAATGCTTGAACTGATTGATGGCGGTGTCAAAAACGTGGTCTGCGCGCAGCCCTTTGGGTGCCTGCCCAACCACATCGTTGGCAAGGGCATGATGAAGATCATTCGCGAAAAGCACCCCGGCGTCAATCTTGTTTCCATTGATTACGATCCCGGTGCCTCGCGCATCAATCAGGAGAACCGCTTAAAGCTCATGCTCGCCAACGCAAGCCGTGAACTGCAAGAGGAAAGCACTGCTTCTCCCATACATCATATTTAAAAAAGTCGATGTGGCACCGCCACATCGACTTTTTTCTTTCGCCAAAGAGAGGCCCTCGGCATAGCATAAATAAAGGGAGCGACCCGATTGAAAGGAGTGATAGTATGCAATTTGACCGCAAGGCACTTGACCGCCTGCTCATGCTAAACGATAAACAACTCGAGCAGGTTGTTCGCAAGCTAGCAACCGATTACGGCCTTGACCTGACAACGCTGAACGTCAACACCACCAATATGCAAGAGCTGCGCCGCGCCCTGCGCCACGCCGATGACAGCACCCTAAAGGATCTTGGCGAGCAGCTGAAAAGGGGGAAGCTGGGTCAATGAACGAGGAAACAAGAGCGCCGCGCGACGCGCCCGAAGCAGAAGCCGCACACGAGGTGAAAGACGCGCCCGCGGGGCTTTCCGAGGCGGAATTTTCTTCGTTTATGGAGAGCCTGAATACCATGGCACCCCTCCTTGGCGGTCTTGGCAGTGTGCTTGGAGGCAAGCGCTCGGAGGCTTGTGCGGTACGTGAGTCATTTCTGCTTTCCCTCAAGCCCTATCTTTCCCCCACGCGCTGTGAGGCAGTAGATTACCTCGTACGCATCGCAAGGATCGGTGATATCCTTCGCACGTTGTCTTAACCGCCCTACGGACTTGCTTTTTCACTCTTGCCAGGTGTTCAATTAAGAAAGGGGTGTATATGTACATTCAAAGCAACAAGCCGCCCGACCTGCCCTTTACTGTACCGAAGGGTTACAGTGGGAATGCCTTTTCGTCAGTGCCTGCACCGGAGCCCTTGGCGCGTGCCGCGCCAAGCGAGCCCGAACCTGCCCCCATGCCGCCACCCGAGGTGTCAGAGGGTGAGGCTGTCATACCGCCACCGAAGGAGCCCGAGGCGACACCTGCCTTTGCGCCGCTACGGGAAGCGCGGCGCGAGGGCGGTATTTTTTCAAAGCTTCCGTTTTTATCCTCCCTACTCCCCCCACCGCGGAAAAAGTACGGAGATAAGGAGGGATTGCCCGAATGGGCTGTCATTGGGATCGTGCTATTACTATTGCTGGACAGTCCCGAAAACGATCTCCTGCCCTTTTTGCTGATCCTGCTTTTGTGGGATTGATCAAAAATCACGAAAAAACGAGAACCACCCGTTAAGCGAGTGTTATACCCTTATTTATAAAACATGGTGTTCAATAAGGCTTCCCCTTGAGGGGAAGCTGTCACCGCCAGGTGACTGATGAGGTGTAGCTGTCGCCCCGACAGCGTTATTCTTCTTTTAACGGATGCTGTGCATCCTACACCTCATCCGTATTGCTACGCAATCCACCTTCTCCTCAAGGGGAAGGCTTTTTGTTTGCAAACAGCTTCTGTATTACAAAAGCCAGCGGCTTAAGCCGCTGGCCTCAACGATTGGGCTTTTCGCCCTAGTCCATACCTCCCGTTTGATGGGTGATTATGATCTTTGTTGTATCACTAACGAATCTCATGCACCAAGCGCGCGATCGATCTCCTCGGCATAGCGCACCGCTTCCATCGCGTCCCTCGCATAATGATCCGCACCAATGGCATTGGCATATTCTGGCGTGAGCACTGCGCCGCCAACAAGAATTTTACACCACGGGGCATGCGCGCGCAGCTGTCTGACCGTTTCCTCCATTGCGGGCACGGTTGTGGTCATCAGGGCAGACAGCCCCGCCATTGGCGCATGCAGCCGCACAACCGCCTCAACCACTGCCTCGGGTGCCACATCACGGCCAAGATCGGTTACTGCAAAGCCGTAGTTTTCGAGCAACAGCTTCACAATATTCTTACCAATATCGTGAATATCTCCCTTCACCGTTGCCAAAACAAAGGCGCATTTTTGAGCCGCCCCACCGCTTGCAAGCCTTGCCTTGATCTGTTCAAACGCCGCCTTTGCCGCCTCGGCGCTCATCAGGAGCTGAGGCAGATACACGGTCTTTTTTTCAAATCCCTCTCCCACGCGGTCAAGAGCAGGTATGATCTCCTGCCCAACGATTGCCAGCGGATCCTCGGTCTTTAGCAACTCTTTTGTCAGTGCTGCGGCACGCTCCAGCCTACCCTTTATCACGGCCTGCTGCAATTCGCTTGCGGCGCTTACCGTGGTACCCGAGGGCTCACTTGGCGTCGTTGTTGCCGTTAATTGCGGCTGGCTTTGCGCAAAGGCAATATAATCGGCACAGTTCTCATCAAGCGCCGATAACGCGCGGTAAGCAAAATAAGCCTGCATCATTTCTCTTGCATACGGGTTCATGATCGCCGCAGAAAGACCGCGCCCCAGGGCAAGCGTGAAAAACGAGGCGGTGATCACCTCTCTTAGAGGCAAGCCAAACGACACATTAGATACCCCAAGCGAGGTGTGACAGCCAAGCTCACGGCGGATAAGCTCCACGGCGCGCAGCGTTTCGAGCGCCGCCACAGGGTCGGCACTGACCGTCAGCGCAAGCGGATCAAAAATCAGATCCTTTTTGTCAATGCCGTATTTCTTCGCCTCGGCAAGTATCCTGCGCGCGATTTCCACGCGCGCCTCGGCGGTAGCGGGAATGCCCTGCTCATCAAGCGTGAGCGCCACCACAAGGCCACCGTATTTTTTGGCAAGCGGAAAAACCGCCGCCATGCTTTCCTTTTTGCCCGACACGGAGTTGATCATTGCCTTGCCGTTATAGCGACGCAATGCCTGCTCCATTGCCACGGGATCAGAGGTGTCGATCTGCAGGGGCAGTGCCGTCACTGCTTGCAGGGCGCAGACCGCATCGGTCAGCATCCTTGGCTCATCCAGCTCGGGTAGCCCTACGTTCACGTCAAGGATATGCACCCCCTGCTCCTCCTGGGTGATGCCCTCCTTTAAAATATAATCCATATCCCCCGCGCGCAGCGCCTCCTTAAAGCGCTTTTTGCCCGTGGGGTTGATGCGCTCGCCAATCAAAACAGGCGCGCTCCCAAAGGTGACCGCGTGGGTATATGAGCTAACGACGGTAATGTCTTTTCTTGTAATGGGCTGCGGCTTTATGTCGCGAGAGCGCTTTACCAATGCCTCGATATAGCGTGGTGTTGTGCCACAGCACCCACCTGCCAAACGCACACCCATGGCAAGCATTTCCGTTACCTCATCGGCAAAATCCGCAGGCGACACATCGTAGGCGGTTTTACCGTCTATCACGCGGGGCAAGCCTGCATTGGGCTTTAGCAGCACAGGCACGGAGGCTAGGCGAAGATACGCCTCCACCACAGGGCGAAGCGCGCGCGGGCCAAGGGAGCAATTCACACCGATCGCATCCGCACCCATGCCCTCCAGCATCGCCACCATAGCGGCAGGCGTTGCCCCCGTCATCAGCTTGCCGTCAGCGCCATACGCGCAGGAAACAAGCACAGGCAACTCGCTCTGCTCCTTAGCGGCAAGCAATGCCGCCTTGGTTTCATAGCTGTCACTCATGGTTTCGATCAAAATAAGATCTACACCGTATTTTACACCAAGCCTTACCGTCTTGGCAAACACCGCTACAGCATCCTCAAAATCAAGATCGCCAAGGGGCTTTAGCATGCGACCTGTGGGGCCAATGTCAAGCGCCACAAACTTTTGCTGTGTGCCAACGCTGTCCCTTGCCGCCGCACGCACGTTTTCCACCGCACGCGCGATGATCTCTTCAAGCTCCGCATCAGAAAACTTTAAGCTGTTTGCGCCAAAGGTGTTGGTCGACACCACGTGGCTACCCGCATCAAAATACGCGCGATGGATCTCCTGCACCGCCGCCGCGTGCGTTAAATTCCAACGCTCAGGCAGCTCCCCTGCGGCAAGCCCTGCTTCTTGCAGAAGCGTGCCCATGCCCCCGTCAAGATATACGGTATGGTCCTTTAAAAGCTCTGTAAATTTCATCATAAATTATTTCCTATCCCAACAATAGCCGTCACCGATTTTGAGGGGGACATGATAAGGTCCTGCCCCAGTGACAAGCCAATTTTCCTCGGGCAATCCAAAACGCCAAAGATCTCTCTTTGCAGTGAAAGCGCAAGATCCCCATAGCCCGGGCTGAAGCGCGGGCGCGTGCAAAGCCCAAGGCTTCCCTTTTCAGTAGCAAGCTCGCGGCAGAAGGTATCACAAAGCGCCTCCACGCGCTCGGTGCCGATAGCATCGAAAAGCAACGCTCGCGCGGGCGATACCGCGCTGTATCTTGTGATCAAGCGGTCGATGGCAGTCCCAACAGTTGCCGCAAACACCACAGCGCTCCCACACCCCGCAAGGCACCTTGCAAGTGCCGGTGAGGTTACCTTGGTAAAGCCAAGATCCACCGCGTCCCCCTCAAGGGCGAGAGGAAATTCTCGGTAGCAAACACGAAAAACAGCTTGCTCGCCAAGCTCCGCAAGGCACGCCTGCAAAAGCGCCTCCTGCTCTGCTGTGGCGTTGCGTGCACCCGCATAGCGCCAAATTTCCCTCTGGTCAACAGGGGGCGCCGCATATGCTTTTACATAAACACTTTCCATTTTAGCCCAATATATCCGATAAATTTTGTTGAATTGCCGCCGCCACATCGGGCTTGTTCATAGAGTAAACATGCACGTTTTTGATGCCGTTGGCAAACAGATCGATAATCTGATCGGTGGCATAGGCAATGCCCGCCTGCTTCATGGCGGCAGGCGTGGTGCCAAACTTATCCACCAACGCCTTAAAGCGTTGCGGCATCAGCGACCCCGAAAGCTTGATCGCGCGCTCCACCTGATTGCCGTTTGTAATCGGCATAATGCCGGGGATAACAGGCACCGTAACGCCTGCCTCGCGGATCTTATAGAGGAAATTGTAAAACAGATTGTTGTCAAAAAACATCTGCGTGGTAAGAAAATCACAGCCTGCCTCTACCTTTTCACGCAAATATCTGATATCCTCTCTTTGATTGGCACTCTCGGGGTGCACCTCGGGATAGCACGCGCCACCCACGCAAAATTCATCGCCAAAGCTCTTAAGCTCACGCACCAATTCCACGGCGTGCGTATAATCCCACTTTGCGCGATCCTCACCCATACGGTCTTGCGGGATATCCCCGCGCAGTGCCATGACGTTTTGGATGCCTGCCGCACGCATTGCCTCGATCTTTTCGTGCACGGTTCCCCTTGTTGAGGAAACACAGGTCAGGTGCGCAAGCGTTGGCACGCCATAGCGCTCCTTGATATTTTTTGCGATCTCCAGCGTATAGCGGCTGGTGCCGCCCCCGGCACCGTAGGTCACACTCATAAAGGCAGGGCGAAGCGTTGCGATCTCCTCAGTAGCTTGTCGCACGCTTTCAAACACGGTATCTGTTTTGGGCGGAAACACCTCAAAGGAAAGCGAAAGCCCATCCCTTGAGAAAAGCTCGGTCAGCTTCATAACAGTTCCTCTCTTTTACATTATTACATACATTATATAACTTAAGATGCGGAAAATCAAGCCCCTTATCAACAAAAGAGGCTGTCATATGACATCCTCTTTTGTTGATCTCAAAATATCTCGTCAAGTGCGGTATCACAAAGAAATACCGCCGCATAAGACATGGTCAGGTGGAACAGCGACCCATTCTTTTTGGTGTCCTTGCCCCAGCCCTCAAAGGTAGCGGTGCCGTCCTCACGCAAAATGCGCAGCCATGCGCCCTCATCCAGCAGCGCCTGTTTCATACGGTCAAAATTGCGATCCTTGGCAAAGCGGTAAAGCACCATAAAGGTACAAAACAGCGAGAGCGTGTGGATCCCTTGGCTGTCGTACATTTCAAGGAACGCCTTGTCAAATTCTTTATCTTCAAAATGATTGAAAGCATACACAAAGCTGTTGCCGACAAGAGATTTGTGGTCGTTTGCCTCGCCGTCGTTAAACAGATGCGCTTCCCCGTCAAAGAATGCCGCCTTAAAGGCATCAAGCAGCGGCGCCTCGTCGCGATAGGGGGAAAGTGAGAGCACTCCTGCCATGCGGTTAGCCGTCTTTACTGCCTCAATATAATAGGCGTTGAGGGAAACGTGCGCTTCCTCACAGACCTTGCCCTCGGTGATATCCACCGCATAGTCGTGCTGAAAGTTTTTGGGCCACTCCACCACGCACCATTTATCCACATTTTTCAAGAGGCACTCCTGCTCATAATGCTTTTGATAGGCATCAAGCAGACGCACAACACGCGGATAATTGTACTGCAAATAAGCAAGATCCCCCGTGATGCGGTAGTGCCACATGATGAGGTAGATCATCATCAAGGGGTATTCCCCGATCTCCTGCATAAACGAGCAGTCCATACAGGTCATCAGGGTATCCGAGATAAACTCGGTGGCAAAGGCATCATCAATGAGCTTTTTGACCATGGAATCATCACCCGACAGAAGCATGTATGTCAGCGCCGTGTAGCAACCGTCGCCAAGGTAAAAGCCCTTTTCACGCTCCATGCAGTCCTGTATGACCTCCTGCACGCCGTACTTTTGCGTGTGCAGGCAGAGCTTCCATATCCTTTGCAGATCGGGATCATCTGCAAATTCGGGGCGCATGGCGGTCTTTAGTCGGAAGGGATAATGCCTTGCCTCAAAATGTACGTCAACAAGCTCTACACCCTCAGGCAACAGGAGCTCCGCGTAGCGGAAGGATTTGTAGTCAAATTGGTCAAGCACCGAAATGCCGTCAGCAAGCACCCACTCCTCCTCATACACGCAGTTCGCGCGCAGCTCGTGACGGATCCTGCCGTCGGGCCACAGCTCCTGCGCAAAGCGCAATCTCACACGGTCCCCTGCCTTGCCCTTGGCACTGACACGCAGATAACCCACATAGCAAGCACCAAAGTCATAAGTCACGCAGTCCCCTTCCTTGGTAATGGAAAAGGGGGGTTTATCTTCAAACACCAGCATTTTGCTGGTCTGCTCGGCAACGGTATGATCGGAGGTGCGATGAAGGCGTGCGTTTTCCCATGCGGCATCATCAAACAAGGGTGCCTCAAAGCCCACCTCGGCGGCACGGGAGTCGTAGCGCTCCATAAACTGCGTATGGTATCCCACCTCGCTCATTTCGGTGTAAGCAGTGTGAGGGGCGGTCAGCACGCTCTCATCACTCACTGCCACGGTCTTGCCGTCCGCAACCAGGTCAAAGAGCAGTCCGTGGCGGTTGTCGCCGCTCTGCCACACGCGGTTGATCAGGCCCTGATACAGGGTATGCACGGCAATGACATTCTCGCCGTCGGTAAGAAAATCGCTCACGTCAAGGACGTTATAATTATATTGAAAATGGTACGAGGGCGAAGGACCCTGTGCCACAAAGCGACCGTTGATATAAAGCTTATAGTAATCATCGGCAGTGATATACATCGTGGCATTTTGGGGGGTAGTGTCAAGTGTTACCCTTTTGCGGAACAGAATATGGCGGTTGCGATGCTCCTCACAGGGAAGCTTGATGCGCTCGAGCTGCTTAAAAAACACGTTACGGGGGGCAAGCTCAAAAAACTCACCGTCCGTAATCCACTTTCCCTTAAAATCGTGTCCCATGGTATTCTCCTTCTAAGTTAGCCGCGGGAGTCGAACCCATAAGCCCTGCGGCAATGTTGCCCAAATTATAGCACGGCGGCACCCCTGTGTCAAGTTTTAAGGGATGCCGCAAAAACTTATTCAGGCTTTTTTTCAAGCTTCAAGGGATAATCCCCCAAGTGCTCCATTTTGAAGCCGTTTTTCTTGTACTCTTCGTAATTAAATGCCTCAAGCTCATCAATGGCAAGCTTGTGGAACTCATAAAAGTTATACCACCATTCGTATCCTGAGCCAAGCTCGGCATTCAAATACGCATCGGCAATATCACAGCCCATGGCAGGTGCTACATAAAATGCACCCATGGCAAGCACGTTTACACCGTTGCCCGTAATGGCACGCAGTGCTGCAGGCACGCTTTCCACAACGCCTGCATGCACGTGGGGGCACTTGCTTGCGGCAATGTGAATGCCCATACCCGTGCCGCAAAACAGCAGCGCGCGCTCAAAATTGCCCTCAGAGATCTCAGCCCCCACGCGAAGTCCCACGCGGTGAAACATATTTTCGGTGTCATTCGGGTCACTGTCAGCAACCACACCAAGGTCTGTAATTTTCCAGCCCTTTTCCTTCAGGTGCGCGACAACGGCCTCCTTCAAGGGATAGCCTGCAAAGTCAGCGCCTACAACCAAATACTTGTCCTTTACGGTCTTCATAGCAAATCTCCTTTTTGTTTTATATTATTTTCATTGCAGCTTCAAGCCATCGCGCTGCAAATCTTTCCTGTGCCTCTACACTTAAATGAATGCCATCGGGCTCAAAATCTGCGGCTTTGCCAAGCCAACCGTTTGGCAGGAGCGTAGCGCCGTATTCTGCTGCGATTTTAGCTAGCGCCGCGTTATATCTCGCGATATTTTCATTTGTTTGAAATTTCTGCTTGCCCTCGTAGTGTGCGGCAAAATTTTTCTCATGAATGGGTGTGATCTCAAACAGCATCACCTTAGCACCCGCCTTGGTGGCAGTAGAAACGATGTCCCTGACGTTTGCCGCATAATCGGCAAGCTCCACGCCGTGCTTGAGGGGCTCACCCTTCAGGGGTGAGTCGTTTGCGCCGATCATCACCGAAACGATATCGGGCGCTTGTGTTTTGATGGTTTCCATGGCATTCTCCAAAATATTAGAGGACTTGCCGCCAGAAAGTGAGGTGTCATAGGCAATCAGACGCGCGGCACGGGTCACCGTGGTGCGGTAGCCGAGATTATCGCTGGTGATAGAATCGCCCACAAACACCACCCGCTTGCCGTAAAGCGCCCGATAAGTGTTAGGTAAACGCAGTATCCTTTCGTTATGTATCCTTTCATACGAGGCATAGATCGCCTTCATTTCCTCGGTAGGATAGCTAAAATTCAAATTAAACCGTACGTTAAATACATCTGCCATTTTATTATTCTACCTCAAACATCATTTTTACAAGCTCGTAAGCAAAAAGACTGTGCATTTCTCTTGTCGGATGGTTGATCTTGTTGGAAAGCAGTTCCGTCACATTCACGCCCGAGCGGTACATATCCTGCCAGATCTTATAGCAATCACAAACGGGCACACCCATCTTTGCACAGAGCGCGCGGGCGGCATTCAGATGCGCGTCAAAGATACCGTCGTTTTGACGCCCCATGGTATCCTCAGCCACACGAATAAACTTGGGGTCGGTCACGTGGGGGCTCACGGTCGTATTCATCATATTGGGTGTCATGAAAATGAGCTCGCAACCCTTTGCCTGCACCGCAGTAAAGATCTCTCGAAGCGCATTTTCATAGGTCGCCACACTTCCCTCATCGCGGCGGCAATCGTTAAGACCGTAGCAAACCACCACAAGATCGGGTGCGTGCGAAAGCACGTCGCGCTCAAGGCGGTGCACACCCTTGCAGGCGCGGTCGCCACTTCTGCCTGCGTTGATCACGTGCACGGGCACGCGCGGATAGAGCGTAGCAAGAATATCAAATACACGCTGGCAATATGCACTGCGCTGCTCAAACACGGGTGCAATTTCTCCATCCTTTAAGTAAAGCTCAAAGCACCCTTGCGTAACGCTGTCGCCAAGAAAGGCGATCGTTACCCCCGCCAGATGGCGGTCGATCGTGGTGGCCTTCAATTTTTCTGCAATTTTCATAAGCACCCTCCGCTTAGTCGTTCTACTTTCATTGTACCGATTTTATGGGGCAGTGTAAATGTCACAAAACGATGCTTCGGTATCCAAATGTGATATTTTGTTGACAAATTTTCCCCCACGCGTTATACTAATACTACTATGATGATACAAAATTTATATCTTGCATCCGAATCCATCGCCCCTGCAGATTGGTGCTACCACGGTCTTTATTCCTATTTTTCAAGGCTTTATTTCATCATTGACGGCGATGCCTATTATAAGGAGATGGGCAAAAAGATCCGCCTCAAGAAAAACCACCTGTACCTGACCCCTGTCACACGGGAGTTTGACCTCTACCACGATCCCGACCACTCCCTGCTTCACACCTACGCGCACGTAGTGACCGCCCCTGCGGTGCATTCTCTGGTTGAGATTGAGGTCAGGGAGGGCACCCCTTTGTTTGATGCCGTGTCACTGTGGCGCCGACACATTCTTGCGCAAAACAAGGAGCTGCAGATCAGCACCGCACAGCTTGTGATATCGCTCATGCAAGCCCACATGCGCACAGGCGAGCCCCCCAGCATTGCCGAGCAGATTAAGGAATACCTAAACGGCCTTGGCACCAACCCCTTTCACATGAAGGATCTCGCGCTCGCGCTCGGTTACACGAGAGAGCACCTCACGCGCGTTTTTCTTGGGGCATTCGGCAGTACCCCAAGGCAGTATTATAACGCGCGCCGCATGGACCTTGCTGTGCGCAAACTGCAGGACGGTGCCACCATCAAGGAGGTTGCGCTCGACCTCGGCTTTTCCTCCGACCACGCCTTCAGCAAGGCGTTCCGCGCCCATTTCGGACTGCCCCCCCAAAAGCATCTGCTTAAACTCGGTGAGAAGTTGCCGATCTCAAAATGAAATAATAAAATATCCCGACAGCAATCGCCGTCGGGATATTTTTATTCGTATTATTTCGTGCCAAACAGACGGTCTCCGGCATCGCCAAGACCGGGCAGGATATAGCCGTGCTCATTGAGGCAACGGTCGAGCGTGGACACATAAATGTCCACGTCGGGGTGTGCCTCGGCAACCTTGGAAACACCCTCGGGCGCACCGATGATCGCCATAAACTTGATCTGCTTGCAGCCCTTCTCTTTGAGAAGCTGGATGGAATCGCACGCGCTGCCGCCCGTGGCAAGCATGGGATCGACCACAAGGACAAGCTTATCCTCAATACCCTGAGGAAGCTTGCAGTAGTAGGTTTCGGGCGTGAGCGTTTCCTCGTTGCGGTACATGCCGATATGCCCCACTCTTGCCGAGGGAAACAGCACATGAATGCCGTTGACCATACCAAGTCCCGCGCGCAGGATCGGTACAATAACAATGGCATTATCTGCCACCACGGTCTGCGTGCAGGTTTCAAGGGGAGTCTTGACCTCGATCTCGGTCGTAGGCACGCCCTCCTTTAAGCTCTCGTAAGTCATCAGCGTGGTGATCTCCTCCACCAGCTCGCGAAACTCCTTCATGCTGGTACGCTCATCGCGCAAGATCGCGATCTTGTGGCGGATGAGAGGGTGATCAAAAATAATAACGTTATCGTAATTTTTCATGTAGAAATACCTCTTTTATTCTGCCTTACCCTTTTTCATATTCAGCACGATATTGGTAATAATACCAAGGATCAAAGAGCAAGCGATAGTCGTCAGGGTGATCTTACCAAAGGAAACGCTAAGACCGCCGATGCCGGGGATGAGAATAGAGGAAACCACAAAGAGGTTGCGACCCTCGTTGAGGTCTACCTTTTGGATCATTTTCAGACCCGATACCGCAATAAAGCCGTAAAGTGCTACGCAAACGCCGCCCATGACGCAGTTGGGGATCGAAGACAAAAGGGTTACAAAGGGACCAAAGAAGGAGATGATCATGCTCATAATGGCAGTCGTGGTAATGGTTACAACAGAGGCGTTGCGGGTAATTGCCACACATCCTACCGACTCACCGTAGGTGGTGTTGGGGCAACCGCCGAAAAATGCGCCTGCCATCGAGCCAACACCGTCACCAAGAAGCGTGCGGTGAAGACCCGGATCCTCCAGCAGATCCTTTTCGATGATAGAGGAGAGGTTTTTGTGGTCTGCAATGTGCTCAGCAAATACCACAAAGGCAACGGGAATATAAGCAACAGCCACGGTGGCGATAAAGGCACCGTCGATATCCTTAACACCCTTAAATGCCTCAACAAAGGCAAAGTCGGGCAGAGCAAACAGCTTCATGTTAGCAAAAGCAGAGAAGTCGATAACCTGCAGTGCCACGTTATCGGTAGCAATACCGATTACAGTGAAGATCGAGGCTACCGCGTAGCCTACGCCAATACCAAGAATAAAGGGAATGAGCTTCGCCATTTTCTTACCGTACACCGAGAAGGCAAAGATCGAAAACAGCGTAGCAAGGCCGCAAATAAGAGTCACGTAGGTGCTGGCACCGGATACCAGCGAGGTGCTCTCGACGATCGCACCGTCAACGATTGCCTGCGTAGTAGTCTCTACCATCACCTTGCCTGCGCCAAGGTCGTTAACGGCATTGACAGCAAGCGAAAGACCGATCAGCGCTACGGTCGGGCCAATAACCACAGTGGGCATGAGCTTGTTGATCCAGGCAACGCCTGCAAACTTAACAACAACGGCAATCACAACATATACAAGACCGGCAAAAACAGCACCGATCACAAGGCCGGCATATCCGGCAGAGGTGGATATCGCACCGGCAAACGCCGCGAGCATAGAACCGATAAATGCAAAGGAAGAACCAAGGAAAACAGGGCTTCTGAATTTTGTAAAGAGTTGATAGACCAGTGTGCCTACGCCGGCACCGAAAAGGGCTGCGGATTGGCTCATGCCATTTCCAATGATTGCGGGAACCAGAATGGTAGCGGCCATGATCGCCAAAAGCTGTTGGATCGCGAACACGATCATTTCATGAAATCGCGGTTTGTCACTGATGTCATACACAAGATTTTTACTCATTTTTTCCCTCCTCTTTTTTGGGTATCGTTATTTTTAGTATGTACCCAAACACTATTATAACACCCCTGTTTTATAAAGTCAATTCATGTCGAAAATATTTTATACGTATCTAAAAAACAAATATCCCCCCCGCGGTATGCGGGGGGGATATTTGTTCAGGAATAAAGTGCCTTATAAATCTTGACAAACTTCTCATCGCGCTCCTTAAGCGCCTCAACGTCACGGCCATTTGAGTAATCGTAAAAGCCCGCGCCGGTCTTCACGCCATACTTGCCTTCCTTGTAAAGGTCGTCAAGCATCTTTTGTATCCCCGTTTCATTGCAAAGCTCACGGTTGAGGTAAGAGGAGATGTGGTGGAAGGTATCAATGCCGCCAAAGTCCACGACCTCAAAGGGACCAAATGCCGCCCAACGGAAGCCAAGGCCGTATTTCATTGCCGCGTCAACGCTCTCTACGTCGGCAATACCCTCTTCAACAAGAGAAATACACTCGCGCAAAATGGCAAGCTGAATGTGGTTAAGGATAAAGCCGGGCACATCACGCTTGCAAACAGCCGTCTTTTTGCCTACTGCATGCGCGAGCTCTACGATCGCTTCGGTAGAAGCATCGTCGGTTTCTGCGCCGCGGATGATCTCAATGCAAGGAATGAGGTGCGAGGGGTTCATCCAGTGCATGCCAAGGAAACGGTGCTTGCCAACGATATCCTTTGCGATCTCACCGATGGGAAGCCCTGAGGTGTTGGTGGTAAGGATGGCATCGGGGCGCACAATGCGCGAAAGCTTTGCCCAAAATTCCTGCTTGATATCCAGCTTTTCAATGATGCTCTCTACAATCACGTCGCAATCGGCAAGGGCATTCATATCCGAGGAAAAGCGCAGTGCGGCAAGAATGCGCTCCGCCTGCTCGGCGGTCTGCTCACCCGCTTCTACCTGTGTCTGCTGATTGAGCGCGATCAGGCGCTTGCCCTTTTCAAGCGACGCTTCAAAAGCATCATACACTACAACGTCATATCCGTACTTTGCAAAGATCTGGGACATGCTGGCGCCCATAAGTCCGGCACCTGCAATGCCAATTTTTTTAAACTGCATAACAACGCTCCTTCCTTTTGATATTTCCATTATAGCAAGGAGTTTATTGCCTTACAATATAAAAAACCTGCCACTTTTTGCACTTTTCCGCCAACTTTACAAATCAAACCAGTGCTCTTACGTGCTAATTTTTACAAGGTTTGTACTTTTTGAATTTTACGTTACGTTATCAGCACAAGGATAAAGCGGTGGACAGCTCTGCCCACCGCTTTAGTGTTTTTCAAGTGTATTTTTTGTTATACATCAATTCAGTATATTTCTATATCACCATTTTCAGAAAATCTCCAAAATTGTCCCTCAGTGGAGGGTTGATTTAGGATCTGAGCCTTACGGGCAACTTTGCAAGCCATTCTTTAGGAAATCGATCACCGTGAATAATTTACGATGGTTGATGACGATTGTAGACTTCACCGTTTACCTCAACAGTAATCGTATCGGCAAGCGTGTTGGGCCACTCGGTTACAATAAGCGTGTGCCATACGGCGGTGCTTCCTATATAGGCAATGGAAACAAGCCCCGTGCAATACGAAAAGGCTTCCGCATCGATCGCATTCACTCCCTCGGTAAGAGTAACGGTCTTCAACGGAGAGACAAAAGCAAGTGAATCCTTGGAAATGTCACCGCCCATCAAAACAAGCTCGGAGAAATTTGAGGGAAGATAAAAGGTTTCCTTGACATCTATCGGTCTTCCGTTGTAAAAAAAGTAAGTCGATACAGCGGTAAAACCTGTGCGGTTTTCCTTTCCAAAGAGAGCAAGGAGAGAGGTGGGCTCTTCCCGACTGTTTCCGATAAAATACAACGATACCGAAACAGCATCGGCCGAGGTGAGCGCACCGTTTTCAATTCTGAGCACCGTTTCAGGAATTACGATTTCCGTAGCACCACTTTTATAAAATGCGTCCTTAATGATCTTTGTAACCGATGCGGGGATTACATAATTCGGACCGATTACAGCAATCAAAGCGTTATCCGTCATGCGTACCAGGCAAGAATCCACGATCTTGTAGTAGGGATTACCGGATGCGATCGAAAGCGAAGCCAATTCAAAATCAAACCGGTCAAAAGAAGCAACCGTGGTAGGAAGATCGATATTTTTCAAAGGAGAAGAGGTAAAGCCGCTTTCAATAACCGCAAGAACCCCCTCCGGCTCGATCACGAAGGAAGCAATAGTACAATCCTTGAAAAGCTTGGCAGGAATACGGGTAACCGTTTTACCTACAGTAAACACAATACCTCCCGACACATTGCAATTGTTGAAAGCATTTGAGGCGGTGCAGTTTGTTGCATTAAAGAAGATTGTTTTCAGCTTATTACATCCGTAGAATGCATTACCGATCACGGAAACGGTCTCGGAGATCGTGATCTCGACGATCGAGGTCTGCTGAAAGGAGTGTGCGGAAATCGTTTTCAAGCAGCCGTTTTCTTCAAACGTAACGGAAACGAGAGAGGAGTTTCTATACATAAAGCTTTCGGGAATCGTCTCAACCGTTTTACCAATCACGACGTGCTTAAAGCCACGCAACGCAGAATTGTTGACATAGGTGCAATTTGTGGCATTGTAATAAAGAGTATCGAGAAAATCGCAACTAAAAGCAGAATGTTGAATGGTTGTCACACCCTTGCCGATAGTGACAGTTTTAAGGCCGGAGGAATAAAAGCATTGATGAGAAAGGGTCTTGACCGTATCGGGGATGTTGATGCTTTCAAGATACTGACATTCCATAAAACACCCAAACGGGATCTCGGTTACCTTACCCGAAAGGTCGATTTCTATCAACGAGGAAGAAGCAAAGGCAGATTCTCCAATAGCTAAAACACCGTTTCCCAGCACAACCTTTTCAATTTTTTTTGAGTTGAAAAAAGCTAATGAGGCAATAACGTAGTCCTTGCCTTCAAAATCTGCAGGCAGGACAAGGTCTTTTTGTTCACCGAAATATCCGCAAAGGTAGGTGTTATCTTCTGCACTAACGAAAATGAATCCATCGTCAGTATAGACCGTGCGACGGTTGGAGGTATTATTTATGACACGGGGAGTATACTCCAAATTTGAATAAAAAACCAACGACGTAACATTTTTTGAGGTCCGATTGATAAGCTCACAGCCTCCCCTCACTTCGAATGCATTCTCTTCGATGGTGGCATTTTTGCCAACCTCAATGATGCAGAAATTCGAAACAGAGATGGCGAGATACCGAATCGTTTTTACGCTATCCGGAATGATGATCTCGCGTATGGAACGATCTTCAACCCTGATTGCTCCTCGCGCAATTTCGGTCACAGCCATTCCATTATAGGTCGAAGGAATCACAATGTATTCATCGGTACAGCTTCCCAATCCCGTAAGAGCGCACCCCGTGTCATTTTTCGTAAACTCCAATCCTGTGGATGCGAAACGTGCTCCACAATAAATGCATGTATTGTGCTCATAGCTGTGTGAAAGTTGAGCAAGCGTCTGTTGGGAAACAAAAATGGTATTGCACAGCGAGCAGTGGCTTCCCTCGGTCTTACCGACGGCTGTACAAGTCGGTTCTATCGCCTGATCGATCACAACTGTGTGATCCTCGGTTTTAGGTACAACCGTTTGTGCGACAAGTGTTTTGTTGCACACCGAGCAATGGCTACCTTCCGTCAGGCCCGTATTCTTGCAGGTTGCAGAAACTGCCGCATCGGTGACAGGTGTGTGATCGTTGGTAACGGGTACGACCGTTTGTGCGACAAGTGTTTTGTTGCACACCGAGCAATGGCTACCTTCCGTGAGGCCCGTATTCTTGCAGGTTGCAGAAACTGCCGCATCAATGACAGGCGTGTGATCGTTGGTAACGGGTACGACCGTTTGTGCAGCAAGTGTTTTGTTACAAGCCGAGCAACGGCTACCTTCCGTAAGACCCGTGTCCTTACAGGTTGCAGCAACTGCCGCACCAATTACCACAGGTGTGTGAATGTTGGTTTGTGGCAAAACTCTTTGCTCTACAAGAACTGTATCGCAATGCAAGCAAACACTCCCCTCACTGATCCCAGAAGTGCTGCAAGTCGGAGCTATCCCCTCTACGGCAACAGCCTTGTGCGAAAGCTTTTCAACGCTTTGTACTTTAAAATCTCCACAGCTCTTGCACTTCATAACGACCTCACCGCCGTTTTGGCACGTTGCCTCAACAGTCGTGCGGTAAGCTTGGTATTTGTGCTCGCACGCAATCACGCTCTTTGCGGAGAAAAATGCCCCCAGGGGTAAACAGATCACACAAAGCCCTATTAAAATAACCCTTATTTTTTTCCTTGCTCCGCCAAGCCGACGGAAGAATAAAATGGTGGCCGTAGACGGAAAAAAGCAAAGAAACGTACATACAAAAAAGATAGGGCTTATGGTCGGGGTATCCAGCACGTAAAATCTAAACAACAGTATGGATATTGCTATCATAATCGGCAGCCATACCGCCAAAAACATCAGGCAGGATTTAAATACCGCAAAAAAACTCCGTCGACTCATCCTTGCGCTTTCGTTTTTAACGGCACAACCTGTGCCGGAAAGTCGTTTTACAAGCGTATCAACATCCATTTGCTCAGATGCATCAAGCTCTGAAAGCACCGTGTGCCTGTACTTCATCTCACCAAGATCTTCTTCGGTTCGTCTTTGTACGCCTGCAATGATCTGCTGAGTATCCGCTCCGCTTGACAACAGCTCTTTGATCTCCTCAACAGTAAAGCCAAACGATCTTAGCGTTGCAATGCTTTCAAGCTTTTGAAGATCTTGCTCCGAGAAATCAAATGACTTTCTCCCAAGATAGTTTTCCGTGTAAAAAGGGGCAATCAGTTGTTCTTGTATGTAAAATCTAACCGTTCTGTCGGTAAGCCCGGTCTTCTCACAAATCTCTTTTATTTTCACACAAACACCTCCTCTTGACGACATTATAGGGTTTTACCTTAGGTCAAAGTCAAGAGTTTTTTGAAAAATTTTGCTCAGATCCAAGCCACGCCCCTCAAGCGTTGTTATTTCTTGGCGCTAAGCCCCGCAATTTGATAATAAAATGCCTCAAGCTCCTTGCTTGTCATCAAGCGGGGCACGGGATACAGCGGATTTGCCTCACGTGCCGCATGCTTGGCAAGCGCGGGGATATCCCCCTCCTCAATACCCGAAATAACGGCAGGTATCTGCATGCTTGCATTTAAAGCCTTCACGGCTTCCACAAATTTTTCCGCCCCAACCGTGTGGCTATCATCCGCGGTGCATACACCTGCGGCAATGCCAAGACGGTGCAGCTTTTTGTGCACACTCTTGCCGTAGCCCGCAAGCACGTGCGGCATAATCACGGCGTTGGCAAGCCCGTGCGGGGTATCGTATTTTCCTCCAAGAGAATGCGCAATGGCGTGTATATACCCGACATAGGACATTGAAAACGCAACCCCTGCCTTGTATGCGGCATGCAGCATATTTTCACGCGCAACGGTATCCTGCCCATTGGTATATGCTTTTTCTATGTTTTCAAACACAAGTGCCGTGGCATCAAGCGCCAGACGCCTTGTTTTTCTGCACGTGGCGCGCCCGATATAAGCCTCCACTGCGTGGGTCAGTGCATCCATACCCGTGGTGGCGGTGAGGTGCGGCGGCATGGAATAGGTAAGCGCGGCATCAAGCACGGCATACTGCGGGATCAGGGGAAAACTCATGATCGCATACTTATGCCGCGTTTTTTCATCCGTAATAACAGCGGCAAGCGTCACCTCACTGCCCGTGCCCGCCGTTGTGGGAATGGCGATGAGCAAGGGGATCTTGCGAAGCACCTTCATCACGCCCGCTAACCTGTTTAACTGCCTTTTGGGGTACGCAACACGCGCGCCGATCCCCTTTGCGCAGTCCATCACAGACCCACCACCAATGGCAATCAGGGTATCACAACCGTTTTCGTGATACATTTGGAGTGCCTCTTCTACATTTGCCACCGTGGGGTTGGGTTGCGTTTTATCATAGATAGCATAGCGGATGCCCTGCTTTTGCAGCACTTGCTCAATGGGAGCGATCATACCCCTCTTGGCACTTCCCGCGCTTGTTACGATCAATGCCGAAGCCACACCGCGCGCCCAAAACACATCTCCCAATGCATCAACAGAGGAAAGGATCCTCGGCTCCCTGTACGGAAGCACAGGAAGCACCGCACGAAATGCAAACTGCACCGCGCGGCATACAATCTTTTTCAGTATAAACATAAAGCACCCTTAGGCAACCTGCCCGATATGCAATAAGCATATCGGGCAGGTGCTGAAAATTATTTACTGCAAATCAGGGATAACGGTAGTGCCGTAATCGATAAAGGATATGGTATTGTCAAAAGTCATCTCTATGTCGCTATCCTCATCGGTCCTTACGTAGGAATACTTCATCTCAACCAACTTGCCGTTTTCAAATCGGAGCGTTGCATCAGAAGGCTCGGATTCATCCCAAGGAACTGAAATCTTTTCCTTGGCACGGTATACCTTTGCCTCAGCATCATAGGTAAAGTCATCGTAATCAAACAACTCAATGATATCGGCTATAGATTCCGCAGGATCCTCTTCGGAGATCTCTTCCTCGGTCGTACCTGCTATCGTTGCACTCATATAAACAGCGTCCTTCGTGAATTTCAAGACCATAGTGCTCTTCATCTCTACACCAACCGTTGGCACAAGAGTGAGCATTTCTATATCCATTGTGAAGTTTTTAAACTCACTGGGATGGATAACGGCATTCCATTCTTGCTTCGTCATGCCACCAAAGGCTTCCTTCTCGGTTTTCGTGTGCGCGCAAACCGTGCAGGTATAGGTCTTTACACCGTCTGCCTCTTGGGTAGGCTTTGTGGTAACCTTTCCGTTATCCCACGTGTGGGCAGCCTTATCGGATATTTGAACGCACTCCTCTCCCGTACACGCATGCCAGTGATGGGTATCATCCTGCGACCACTCGGTTGCAAAAACGCACTCATGCTCGCCACACGAGGAAAGCACAAAAAGTCCTGAAAACAGCAACGCAACGGTGAGTAAAAGTGTCAAAGATCTTTTCATAATTTTATCTCCTCTCTCGATTTTGTTGAGGTTTCTATATTTCATTATAGCATGTCACAACGACAAATGTCAAGAATTCAACTGCGCCCCCTCGCAACTCGCATGAACCTCGAGATCGGTCTCGGGGAAAAGCAAAAGATTTTTTTCCAAGACAGTTCTCCCTATAAAAGGGGGGGCAGTTTTCCTTCAATACAGAATCTTACCGTACTGTCGACAAGTCCGCACCTCTCATAAATTTCCTTTATCTTCACAAAACACCTCCTCATGGAGTCGGTTTTTCTCAATAATACGCTTTTACCTAAGGTAAAAGTCAATAGTTTTTTTAAAAATTTTGCCGCGCGGCGCATGCCGCGCCACGCGAGCAAAAAGAAAAGGCCACCCGGTCGGGTGGTCTTTTCTTTTGGGTAGATCCAAGTGCTTTATGGTGCTTTCTTTAAGCTTCGCCGTGCTTTTCTTACTCTCTTTTTTTGATCTTTTATAATATCTATCACGATTGATTTTTACATTCTATTTTTACGGTTAGATTTTTATTGGAAAGCCTAATTAAAAGAAAACGTACTAAGGTTTAGCAGGCAATTATAGCAATTTTGCGTGCTGTTCTCTCACAGCATCGTTTCATCGTAAACGGCTCTTACACCGCCGATAAACTTGGGGCGCGTGCGCGCCGCAACCACAAGCGCTTCTCCAATGCGGTTGTTTTCAAGCCTTACGGGAACTGCCACCCTTTTGAGGTGCATGCCAATGAGCGTAAAGCCGATATCTATGCCTGCATCGGCTTTTATTTCTTCTACCACAACAGGGTCTTGCAGCATGGCATACGCCTGCGTTGCCATAGAGCCGCCCGCCTTGGGCTGCGGAACCGCGTTAACGATCTCAAGCCCGGCGGCTGCCGCACGCTCGATCACAATGGCACGGTTCAGATGCTCACAGCACTGCACTGCAAGATAGATGCCATTTTCCTTTGCATAATCCAAAAATGCACCAAAGACCTCTGCCGCCACCGCGGGCACCGAATTGGTGCCGATTTTCGCACCCACGATCTCGCTTGTCGAGCAACCGATCACCAAAATACTGCCTCGCTTTAAATTCGCCTTCTCTGCAATTTCCGCTATCACCGAGCGCGCCTCTTGGTATAACGTTTTTTCTCCGAACTCCATAGCACTACACCATCCTTGCTTTGATAAAACCATTATAGCACAAACGCCACCCTTTGTAAATAGCACCCCATGAGTGTGATCCTGCGTTTGCGGAGCAAAACGAAAAAGCCCGAATATGTGCATATTCGAAAGAATCAACACCCTTATTCACACATTACAAGACAAAATATGGTATACTAAGAAAAAAGGTTGTAAGATTTTCTTTTCTTCGGAGTCTTATAAGTGAAGGAGGTGATGGCGTGACAGATTTTGAGCAGCTGTACAATACATATTTCAACGATGTATACTTGTATATCCTGCGGCTTTCGGGAAACGAACATATGGCCGAAGAAATAACAAGTGATACCTTCTTCAAAGCAATGAAATCGATCGACAGCTTCCGCGGCGATTGTGACGTGCGCGTTTGGCTTTGCCAAATAGCAAAAAACTGTTATTATTCCTATACAAAGAAAAGCAATCGAACAGAACACATTGACGAAGCCAAAATGCAGGAGATACCCGACCTCGCCCCAAGCGTGGCAGAGGAGTGTGCCCGACGTGACGAGATCGAGCGAATACAAAAAGCTTTGCACAATGTTAGTGAGCCATACAAGGAAGTATTTCTGTGGCGTGTGTATGCACAGCTCTCGTTCAAGCAGATTGCCGGGATCTTCGGCAAGACCGAGAATTGGGCTTGCGTCACCTATCACCGAGCGCGAAAAATGATTAAAGAAAGATTGGAGGGCAAGAACGGTGAAAACGGAATGTAGTGTAACAAAAGACCTGCTCCCACTTTACATTGAAAACATGGTCAGCACAGAAACGGCGCAGTATATAAACGAGCATCTGAAAGGTTGTGACGAATGTCAAAGAGAGCTTGTAAATTTGAAAGAGGGCGCGGAGCTATCAACGGTCGAAACAAAGCCTGTTCAAATGTCTGATGATGCAAAGTCTTTCAAGAAAATGATGAAACGTATGAACAAACAGTTTTATTCTATTGCTTATGCCGCGCTCATATTTTTAATTTTCCTTGGCTTCGGGTGGACTGCAGGCAATAACCTCATGTACAATAGCTTGATTATGCCGGTCGTTGGCATTTTTGGATATTATGTATTCAAATGGAAAGCGGTTTATAAAGTACCCGTGTTGTTGCTTTTCATCGACCTTGCCATATTCGCTTTTCAACTTGTGGAGTTAGGCTTTGCGGATACGCTTATGTGGACCGTGTTGTATGCCATCTTTGTCCTCATCGGAGTGACGATCGCTTTTCTCTTACATTACGCCCTTCGGAAGGAGGATAAAAAATGAGAAAACGGATTCTAAAAATATCATCTCTATGTTTGGCTATTGTTTTGATCGTCGGGGTTTGTTGGTTCGCAAATGGGCTTGTGGGTAATCCCATTTCAAAAATGGTGGCTCGACACACAGCAGAAAAGCACCTTGAAGCAACCTATCCTAATACCGATTATACGATAGAAGAGGTATCCTATAGCTTTAAGGACGGCGGATATTACGCTCACATCGTATCCCCCAGCAGCATGGATGGTCATTTTACATTGCGGATCTCCATGTTTGGCAAGTTAAGATATGATGATTACAGCTCACGCGTTGAGGGACACGGAAATGTGGCGAACAGATTGTTTTTTGAGTACCGTGAAATGGTGGATACCGTTCTTGGCAGCCGATCTTATCCTTACACCGTATCTATGGGGTACGGTGACTTGGAATTTGAGCGCGAGGTCGGTACGGAAGCGGTGGAAGGCGCCATCAAGAGAAGTGAGCTTGTCAACGACAGATTTTATAACGTAGGCGAGTTAGGAGCTAAAAACGGAAAGCTCGTACTGTATATCGACAGCGACACCGTAACCAACGAAAAGGCAGCCGAAATACTGTTAAAAACAAAGGAATTATTAGATCGATCGGGCATTTCATTCTATTCCGTACATTTTGTGCTGAGATATCCCCCCATCGATCCCGAAAAATCCTACCAGCGCCCCGAAGGGGAGATAAATCTTAAAGATTTCCTTTATACCGATATATACGAAGATGGAATAATGGAACGTATCGAAAAATGTGCTGAAGATACAAGAAATTACTATAATGAAAAAGATGAGGCAAAATAATAAAATACGGCACGTTCATTACCAAACGCTACCATCACGTGCACGGTCTGATGCGACCAAAGGTCGCCCCATGCGCCTCCTTCGCATGGTTCAAACCCCGCCCACGCGCTCTCGCAAGCAAAACGAAAAAGCACCCCCAAGGGGTGCTTTTTCGTTTTGGGGCGTGTGACCGATTTAGATGCACGGCTTTTTCATTTATCCTCGAGTATACTTTTCCTTCGTCCAACAACCCTTCCACTGATGCATTAAGATATACAAGGGTGCCGCGGTCTCGCGACACCCTTATTTTTATAAGCTTGCTAAACTGAAAACGTCACTCATCGTAATAGGTTTTGTGCGAAAAAAGCAGCTTAATTGCTTGAATCGTGCTCTAAAAAGAGCATCTTCCGATGGGCTTTTTTCAATGAACTCTATGTATCTGACGGTTTTGTTATCGCACAGACTGCGCATGCCTTGATTGAAGCTCTCGGCAAACGAGCCGCCACCGGTTAAACCGATCAGGTAGATCATGGCCTTCGGCAGCCTTTGCCGCATGGCCGAGATCAGCCGCGTGTACTCATGGACAGCATTGGGATCCGACTCGTCCTCTTCACCAAGCGCAACAAACACCTTGCTCGGATGGATCTCCACAACGCAGTCGTCCAGGATCTCGATTGCCTCCTTTACGGTCAAGCCCTTTATGCTCCGGTTATAGACCGCATTCTCCAGCTTGCATTTGTTGATCAGCTCATATATCGGAAATTCGGACATATACGTGGAGCCGAAAATAACGATCTCTCCCGGCAGTGTGAGGTCATTGATCTTTTTCATAGCGGTTGCCTTTGCCCGTACGTACTCTTTCATTGTTTTACCTCCGCAGATTAAAGATTTTTTCACGCTTGGCGTTGATAAAGTACAGTCCAAGATCAATGCTTACCACGATCAGATTGATCAAGTAAAGCGCCACCACGTAAGTCAATTGATGATTCACGATCTTACCGATAATGCCCGAAATGTATCCGATGATGATAGCAATGATAAAGACTGCGCTTTTGCCTTTTGTGGATCTTGAGCGTATGCTTTTGTATACGGAGATGGGCCATGACATACCAAAGCATAGGAGCATAATGATTTCGAAGATCTGCATTTCTTGTTCCTCCCTATAGCCGAAGGAAGCCGAATCCGTACGGTTTTGGCGGGTATCTTTTTCCGAATATCTGCGTCGATTGATGAAAATATATCCACATATGATTTCCATCAATCTCCTTGATCTCGAAAAAAATCTATCCTGTCAAAACTGCAAAGCACCCGACGGCTTGTGATTTTTAGATGAATTTCGGTGCTTGTCGGTGCAGTAAAGTATAACTTTACAAGACGGCAAGCGCCTCAAGGCGCTAAAAAGCGCCGCCGCCGGGCGTACGGGTTCGACTCCCTTCGGCTATAAGATACCATCATTATACTCTTGACAAATGCAAAAGTAAAATATATAATTATTATCGAAATTATAGGTTTTTCCTATATATACGGAGGAGCTATGGATATACAAAAGCTGAAATACTTTCATACAACCGCCCGACTGGAGCATATTACAAGGTCTTCTGAGGTGTTACACATTTCTCAGCCCTCGCTCACTCAAGCGATCCATTCGCTGGAAAGCGAGCTTGGTGTGCCGCTGTTTCAACGCGAGGGCAGGAAGGTAGCATTAACCGAGTTTGGCGTTTACCTCAAGCAGCGCTTAGATGTGTTACTACCAGAATTTGACCGCCTCACCATTGAAATGGAGGAATTAAAGCAATCGGTTACCAAAAAGGTAAGACTCAATATATTGGCGGCCTCCTCCTTTGTCATAAATGCGATCATGGAATACAAAAAGAAGAATTCGGAGGCGATCTTTGATTTCGAGCAAAACGAAACAAAATATAACTGCGACATATTGATCACAACGAACGGCTTGAAAAGCGATCCGGAAAAGAAATATCTCCACCGTTGTGTGAAAAAGGAAAGCATTTATCTTGCGGTCCCGAAAAACTCCAAGTATGCACAGGTTTCATCTATTGATTTAAGCGCCGTAAAGGACGAAAGCTTTATTATGCTGTCCAGTACCCGCTTGTTCGGTGCAATATGCAGCAGATATTGCTCTATAGCAAGTTTTTATCCCAAGGTCATATTTGAATCCGATTCCCCTACCGCCGTGCAGAATATTATCAGTATGGGCGCGGGGATCGCATTTTGGCCCGAGTATTCATGGGGCAAGCTTCACGATAAGAATTTGAAGCTCGTCACCATTGCCGATCCCGTCTGTGAACGGGATCTGATCGTAGAGCTGCACGAGAGACACCCCAGATCCATCTATGCAGAGGATTTTTATAATTTTCTGATCAATAAACTATAAGAATAGGGGTAGAATCCTCACGAAAATGTGAGAATTCTACCCCCAAAAATGTTTGTTTTTAAGTTCACTTCCCGCTCGTGCGGCGAAAAGTGGCATTTGCATCTTTTTATTTTCACTCTGAAAAATGGCATGAAAAAACCCCGGAAGCCTTGTGGCGTCTGGGGGTTCGTGACCAGCATCTATTTCGGTCACATTAAAAACAACTCTTGCACCTCCCCCTCTGGGGACGGAGAGGGGGATGTCACGGAGTGACAGGGGGTGTGGGTGGGCGGTTGGGGGAGTATATTGTCTTTTTCATTCGGGTTATTTGCTGCTTTTCGGGCATGACACGAAAAGCGACGCAATATTTTGCCTTCGGCAAAATGGACCCCGACGCACGCGGCACAATAACCTTTTGTTAACTATCAAAATTTTAAAATATCGCGTGTTCTTTGCCACTCACTGCACCCGCGTGCTCGGTTCATGCGACCAGAGGTCGCCCCATGCGACTCCTTCGCATGGTTCAAATCCCACCCGCGCTCTCGCGAGCAAAACGAAAAAAGCACCCCCAAGGGGTGCTTTTCATTTTGTGCAAGGGCTATAAAAAGATATTTTTGTGGAGCACTTACGGCATTTTAACCTCACAAGCCATCTTCTTTATAAGTTTAAAAACCTTATTTCCAACAGCAACTTCTGTCAGATATATTTTCGCCTGTTATCATATCAAACGCCGCTTATTGGCTAAACATTCTCCGTCAAACATTATATAACTGTAGCAATCATCACTAAGCCCCGCCTCAATTGTGTGCCCGTCTACAACTGCGCTGAGATTGTGAGCAAACTCCAAAACTCCTTTTTTCTCATCATAAACAATGCCGTTTATCACAAGTTCGTTGACGCTTTTAACCCTACGGTAGCAAATTTCATAGTCCTCCACACGCGCCTCAAGTAAGATTCTAACTTTAACCAAACGGTCTGCACGTCTGACAGGATTGTCGTCTACTCCACTCTTGCGGCGTTTTGCCTTTTTCGCGTGCTTTTCGCTCTCCTTTTTCTTTTCCCCCGAAGAAACAAGACCGTATATTATAAAGAACACACCGCTAAAGCAGACAACCACCCCTATCGCTATGTATCCGTTGTCATAGTCATCTAACGCCGCCTGCGACTCTTCAAAATTCAAAATTTCTCTTGATCCCGCCATGATTTCAACAACATAGTCATTATTGGGATTGACTAAAATATCAAGCTTCGTTCCCTTTTCTAGCGAGCTCATCGTGTCAGCGAATTCCTGCGTTTCGGTGTGTGGGAATACATCATACGATGATCCGTCTGTGAAAATTATCGTCCTATAATTATCCCAAACGTCATACTCCTCAAACTCACCCGAATAAGCAACCGCCGCCGAGCGCGGAATGGGCTTGTTTTCAATTTGTGTCAGGGCAAAAAACGCACCGAAAAGGATCGCCAAAATTCCGACGATGATCGCGCCCATCTTGGATTCCAAAACACTATCCGCCCAAGACTGTCTATCTGAAAAACGCCTATTTTTCATAGCGGAGCACCACCTTTATTATTAATGAGATAATTATAGCATAAAAACGCTCTTTTGTAAAGAATGTTATGCGCCCTCAAACTCGTAACCAAGGCGCGTGGCGCAAGGTTCATTTCCCGTCCCTTTGGCGAAAAATGGCTTTGGCATCTATTTATTTTACACCGTGGGAATGATATGAAAAGCCCCGAAAGCCGTGGCGGCGTCTGGGGTTTCGTGACCTGCAATCTATTTCGGTCACATTAAAAACAACTCTTGCACCTCCCCCTCTGGGGACGGAGAGGG
>JAFVTV010000032.1 GCA_017502975.1 Clostridia bacterium
AGCCTCGGGGAGAACCACGAGTAGCTTATCTTCTTCCAAAAATACCGTTTCAAAGCCATCGACAGTGGGCAGACGGAGAAAGCCGAGATCAACGCGCCCCGTTTTGATCCATTCCTCTATTTCGGTGTAATCACCGAGTAACAGCTCATAGTCGATATTGGGATAGTCCTTTTGGAATTCCTTGATGATGTTCGGCAGCCAATGCGTTGCCACGCTGGAAAACGTACCGATGCGGATCAGCCCCGATTGAAGTCCGTTTATTTCGTCGATCTGCTCCTGCAAACGCTCAAACTCTCGGCATACGCTTTGCGCGATGGGCAATATCTTCATTCCGTCAGAGGTCAGCTTCACGCCTGTGCGGTTGCGCTCCAAGAGCGTCACCTTCCATTCCCTTTCCAAATCGTTTATCATACGGCTCACAGCCGATTGTGAATAGTTGAGTATCTCCGCCGCCTTCGTAAAGCTGCCATACTCCACGGTCTTGATAAACGCCATATATTTTTGCACGTTTGTGTCCATTTCCATCCCTTTATCTATGCGTTTTTGTAATGATGAATGTGAGATATATTCGCTTGTGTAATTTGTGATAATATGATACACTATTATCACGAAAACGTCAAGGGGTAAGAAATGAAAACACCGTATTTCAAATACATCTTTGCACTTTTGCTGTTTGGCTCAAACGGCATTGTTGCGAGTTTAATAAATCTGAGCAGTTATGAGATCGTGCTTTTACGCACGTTGATCGGAAGTCTATTATTAATCGCTATCTTTTTTATCGCAAGGGAGAAGCTGACATTTTACAAGTACAAAACGCAAAGCATCTTCCTTGCTGTGTCGGGAATTGCAATGGGAACGAGTTGGATATTCTTGTATGAGGCATACGACGAGATCGGTGTCAGCTTGGCGTCTCTCGCTTATTACTGCGGTCCTGTCATTGTAATGATGATGTCGCCGCTTCTGTTTGAGGAAAAGCTCACAAAGATCAAGGTGTGTAGCTTTATCACAGTTCTTGTCGGTATCTTTCTCGTCAACGGAACGGCATTTGAAAACGGCGTGAGCATATGGGGACTTGCCTGCGGTCTGCTCTCGGCGGTATGCTATTCCCTGATGGTCATGTTTAACAAGAAGGCAAAGGACATCACGGGGCTTGAAAACGCGATGCTTCAGCTCTTTGTTGCGTTCTTGACGGTTGCGATCTTCGTTGGCATCAAGCAAGGCTACCGTATGCAGATCGACACACAGAGTATTATCCCTATTCTTGTATTGGGACTTCTGAACACGGGCATCGGTTGTTATTTTTATTTCTCGTCCATCGGGAAGCTGCCTGTGCAGACGGTTGCGATATGCGGATATCTCGAGCCGCTGTCTGCGGTATTGTTCTCGGTGATCTTCTTGAAAGAAACAATGCTACCCCTACAGATCGTAGGTGCAGTGCTGATCATCGGCGGCGCGATGCTCGGTGAATACAGAAAAAGGCAACCATAAGTTGGGGGCTGACGGGTGACCGTCAGCCCTCTTGCTCGGTGCCTGTTTTGGCGCAAAGTTTTCGTCCCTGTTCTATCAGTTTGCTATCATTTTTCTGACATTTTTCCAAATAAAAGGGACGAAACGGGGTGATTTTTTCCCGTTTCCCACGTAAACTGTGACGAGGAGGGACGAGGAGGGATATACGGGCGATGGCTCGAAATCTCGTAGGCCGTTAACGCGGCGCACAGTGGGTTGAAGAGCCGCAAAGCGGCTTCTTCGGCGCAAGTTGATAGACTGCGCAACAAATAGCATTACCGCACAGCGGAAATGCGTCCACCTCCTCCGCCAAAGCATAGGGGCACCCAATTGGGTGCCTTTTTTGCTTTTTTGTTTTCACAAAAATCACCTTTATTCGATAAGATCTTGCGATATGCTATGACACATCTTTGAACGCCTCCAATTACTTAAAGAAAGATAAAAATTACTATGCTATTCTAGCTGATAATTGGAGTGCGATTTCTTCCAAAATACGGGATATTTTGACGCATTGAGATAATTCTTAACGCCGCATACCCTTTCGGGCGTGCAGCGTTTGTTTATTTCCCTTCCCCCAGCGCTTCGTCGGTGGGACTGCGCATTGGAAGGTACTGGCGGCAGTGCGTCACAAAAGATCAAATGGCTTCACAAGCTTACTTTATAATATGACCTTTACAAAACATGACCAAAATGCTATAATAATGGTATATGATCTCACCGTAGCACAGCGAAGGAGAAGGACATGGGAATATTGATTGCTTTTAATCTCTTTTTAATATTGATCGTCACGGGCTTCCTTGTTGCCGTCAAGAAATGGGTGCAAACGCCTCGCGCGCAGTATGCCGTGCTTTTAATCGCCGGAGTGGTAACGGTGCTTGTTCATTACAGCTCGTTTTTCTACTACTTGGCTATGGGAACGGCACTCGAATATGTGCGCGAAAATCTGTGCCTCATTTTACCTCTTTACCCCTGCAATATCCTGATGTGGTGCGCGCTGATGTACGGCTTTATCGGCAACAAAAACAGCAAGTTCGCGCTGTTTTTATCCGACTTTTTATTCTGGTTTGGCATATTTGCTACGATGGCCGGTATGTTTGCCAACTTTGACTTCCTTGCCAACCCCACACTGACCGATTATGAGGTTGTGAAGAGCATTCTTTCGCACGCCACACTTTTATTCAATATACTGCTGATCCCGGTGCTTGGATACCTGCGTCCGCGATTTTGGCGGAACGTGCTCAACATTGCAACCGCCATCGTTTTCATGTGCCTGATCGGCCTATACTGCAACCTCACGCTTGAGGTGCTGGTGTCCTATGAAATGGCGCTTGATATGAACTCGATGTTTTTACTGCAATCTCCGTTTGCGCCCATGCCCTTCCTGCGTGGGCAGATCATTGCGCCTGTTGCCTTTGTGCTCTACTTTATCCTGTTCACGGTGATCGATATCATCCGCATGCCACGCGGCGCGCGTTGGTTTGATAAGGTTTTGAATGCACTTCGCAACAAAAAAAGCAGCGCTCGATTATAAAAATATCCGCCCCCCTCGGGGCGGATATTTTTTGCAACCGCAAATTGCTTTTATTGCTTATAATATGCGATAGCAAGATCAACTACAAGGCCATAGGAAGCCGAGCCCGCGGCATTGCCGTGCACCTTCAGATAGGTATCGTTGACCGCATCGGAAATATCCGCCGCTACAGAATCTTTAAACTGCTCGAAAAATTTGGCGTAAGCGCGCAGTTCGCCAATTACCTCAGGCGAGAGTGTTTCCAGCACCTCAGTGTACGCATCCCTGTCAGCGCTCCAAAGTGCATTTGCAACATACTCATACAGATTGAGATAGCCGGTATAGCGTATATACGGATCGTTGGATGCGGTAGTGGCGAGAAACGCCACAAAATTTGCCTCGTTTTCGCGCGCAATTCCCCTCTGGTGCGCCATCTCATGCGCGGCGGTAAAGGGTACGGTATAATCGGGAAAATAGGTGTTGACATTCGCCTCGCCCGTAAAATAGGTATACACACCCGTGATATGCGTATAGGACATAGCCTTGCTTGCCAGCACAGGCTTAACCCCCACGGAAAGCGAGGAAATAAATTCGTACTGCGCACAAACACTATCATATGCGGCAATCAAATGCCTATTTAGCGTATCAAGGTCATAGGGCATTTCGGAAAATCCGTCTTCACCAAACGTAACCTCTGTCGCGGCTGCATTGACCTTAGCAGCAAGCAGAAGCGCAGTCGCCCTCAGCTCCTCTACACTTACCTCTTCAGCATGAAGCCCCAGGCGCTGATCGAGCGGATCGGTATGATGCCCTGTGCCAAACGAAAAAACAAACAGCGAAAACAAGAGGCTTACCACCGAGATGACCGACAAGAGATACCGAAGCATATCCCCCCAGCTTTCACAATGCCTGTGCCAAGCATACACAGCAACACAAATAATCATGAGGGGCGAAGCAAGCACAAGCAGCTCCGCGAGAGATATGGGAAGCCATGCTGTAAGATGCGCACTCAAAAACCGCACGGCACCGCCAATATAGTATTGAAACCAATTCGCAAACGCGGGGCTGATGACCGCAACAAGGTAAACAACAAGTGCAAGTGCTGCAATGGCATACAGCACGATAGCATAGTGGGGCAAAAAGCGCCGCTTTTCAATTTTCGTGTTTTGCAAGGCGTTCTGCCACCTCCCTGCCGAATATACTTATGATCAACGCCACCATATCGGGGGCAATGGGGGCGCAAGTCAGCACCGCTTTATCACCGCCTAGCGACGGAAAGCTCAGCTCTGCGGCATGCAATGCGTGGCGAGCGATCAGCGGCGAGGCTGCTCCGTAAAGGTCATCTCCCACAATGGGTGCGCCAAGGTGCGCCAAATGCACACGCAGCTGATGTGTGCGTCCTGTTTTAGGAGTTAGCCGCACCAAGGTATAGCCGTTTTTCGTGCAAAGGGGCATGATGTGCGTAATCGCAAGATCTCCCTCTGCCTCCTCGCACACCTCCCGAAAGATAATGCTCTCGGTTTGGCGGCGGATCCCTGTTTTCAACACCGTTTCCCCTTGTATTGTGCCGCAAACCACGGCATAATATGTTTTTCCAATTTCACCGCGCGCCATGGCGCCCGAAAGCCTTGCGGCTGAGAGCGCGTGCCTTGCCACCAAAACCGCACCCGATGTGTTTCGATCGAGCCGATTGACAAAGCGCGGGCGAAAATGAGGCATATCACGGTAATACCACACAAGCGCATTTGCCAGCGTATCGCAAAAATGACCGTGTGAAGGGTGCGTAGGCATAAACGGGGGCTTATTTACCACCAAAAAATCAGCGGTTTCAAGCACGATTTCCACCGCCGTCTCAAAGGGCAAGAGCTTTTCGTTTTTTTCGTCATCCTCAATAGCGAGTACAAGCTTATCACCCGTTTTAAGTACCGCACGCACCGTCACACGCGTGCCGTTTAGTACAATGCCCTGCGGCAAGCGCTTTAGCCTTGCCCCAAGCGCGGCTGACACCCCTCGCATTTTCAGAAAATCACGCACCGTTTTGCCGTTTTCCTGTTCTGTTATAACAAATTGCATTGCCGCCGTCAGCCTTCTTGCGCTTCATAGCGCGCGAGCTCCACAACGATAGGCGTGTGCCCGACAGCCGGCAGGATCACATCCTTAAGATCGCTTGTGCGAAGGCGCAGGCTTGCGGTATTTACAAGCGGATGGCAACCCACAAATTCCCCCTCAAGCACCTCGCGATCGATCACAAGCTGTACGCGGTTCTCCTTGTCGTGCATGAGGCCCAGTACACTGGCAGACCCGGGTGCGGTATGCAGCAGCTCCTCCATTTTTTCGGGCGCGCCAAAGGAGAGCCTTGCCGTGCCAAGCTGTGCTGAGAGATCCTTGGTTTTAAAGGGCTTGTCACCCGGCATCATCAACAAATAAAAATCCGTACCCTGACGGTTTGACAAAAACAGATTTTTACAAATGGTGGCTTCAAGCGCACGGTCTATCTCCTCACACACCGCCATAGTCATGGCGGGGTCGTGGTCAACGCGCCTGTAGGAAAGCCCCAACGCATCCAAAAAATCATATGCGCCGATCTCCTTTGGGGAGCGCCCCTCGGTGCTCACGGGTCTGCCTTGATATAATTCCATATGTTTCTCCTATTATAATGGTAACGTTATCCCTTTCATGGTACTTGAAAACGCACTCGTTGTCAATGTTTTTTATGTGAACTTTGCAAAAAGAACCGTGTTTCCTATCTTCGAACGTAAAAAAGCTCCGCCATTGGCGGAGCTTTTTTACGTCGCTTAGTCAGCGTATACGCTAACCTGCTTCTTATCTTTGGTTTTTTGCTCGAACTTAACCTTGCCCTCAACAAGAGCGAAGAGGGTGTGGTCCTTGCCCAATCCCACGTTGTTGCCGGGGAGAATGGCGGTGCCTCTCTGTCGAACAATGATGCTGCCTGCCGTAACGGTTTGACCGTCGGCAGCCTTCACACCAAGACGCTTGGACTCACTGTCGCGGCCGTTCTTGGTCGAGCCTACGCCCTTTTTGTGAGCGAAGAACTGCAAACTAATTCTCAACATTGTGGTGTATCCTCCTTAAAAATTTGTTGTTCCCTGAGGAACGCACGGATTTATACGTAATCCCGATCTTCAACCTTGATGTTGAAGCCGCCGTCACCCGTAAACTCGTACATATCGTCGTGCAAAAGCATGTCCTCAAGCATTTTGTAATAAGTGAGAAACAGCCCCGACACAGCAAATCGTACGCGCTCATCTGCCTCAAAGGCAGGCAGTGCGGAGGGGGAGCGAACGGAAATCACCGCATCTTCATCATGGATATCGTAAACGATCTTACCGTGGTAAATATCCTCTACGGCATCCACAATATACATGGTGATGGAGGAAAGCATGGCGCAAAACGGATCGCTACCGTACTCGCCAAAGCCAACGTGGCCCTTCTCCTCAAATCCGTAAAAAATTCCGTCGCTTCTGAAAAAAGTAATGGTTGTCATTTGGATCAGCCCTCAATAGCGGTAATCTGAACCTTGGTGTAGGGTTGACGGTGACCGAGCTTCTTCTTGGAGTCCTTCTTGGACTTGTACTTGAGAACAACGATCTTCTTACCCTTGCCGTTCTTAAGAACGGTTGCGCTAACCTTTGCACCCTCAACGTTGGGAGTACCAACCTTAAGTGCGCCGTCGCGGGACAGAGCCTTTACGCAGTCAAATACAACAGTTTCGTTTTCCTCAGCAGCAAGCTTTTCCACAAAAATGGTATCGCCTTCGCTGACCTTGTACTGCTTTCCGCCGGTTTCGATGATTGCAAACACGAAAAGCACCTCTCTTTCTTTTAAGACTCGCTGACGGGGGCGTTGCCATGTGGCAAGCTTTGGAGCCCTTTACATGCGGCAAATTATTATATCATGCCAAACAAGTGCTTGTCAAGAGGTTTTTAAATTTTTTTCTATTCTTTTATTTCTTATATATAATATAAGCGAAAACACGGCAAATACAGCTGCCGTTCCGCACACACCACCCGTGCAATCCAGCAAAACATCAAGGATGTGTGGACCGCGCCCCGGCACAAAAATCTGAATGCACTCATCGATTACAGCAACAGGCACAAACACCAAGGGCGCGAGCAGATGCCAATGCCGGAAGCCATGCGCAAGCAAGCTGCCTGCCGCGAGCACACCCAACACAAAGAACTCTAAAAAATGCGCTGTTTTACGTATCATTTTCGAGGTAACGTCAAAATCCACACCTACTCGGTCTAGCACCTCATTGCAAAAATCCTGCACTTGACTGCTGGTATTGGAGGAAGTGCTGGCGGGAGCGAGAGAAAACTGCCAGATCACCACGCACCATACGAGCACAAGCACCGTAAGGATGCATTTTAAGTATTTTTGCATGACGTTTCCCTCCTCTTTGCTTTAACGTTACTATCATTGTAGCATAATTCCCTAAAAAAATGCAAGCCTGTGTCTATAAGAAGTTTTTTGATGCAAATTACCCGAAAGAACTTGCCTTTTTTGAAAAATTGTGCTATACTAACTTCTGTTATCCGCCTCCATAGTTAAATGGATATAACAAGCCCCTCCTAAGGGTTAGTTGTGAGTTCGATTCTCGCTGGGGGTGCCACCAAGCGGTCTGCGTTAACTTTTGTAGGCTGCTTTTTTGATAGTTAATTCAATTTATGAGCTATCTTGCAACCATCAACAACAAATTGCATACATAAGGGCAATTTGTGCCTTTCATTTCTCCCGCGTTTTCTAAAATTCAACAAGGAGGTGCCTAAAAACCTTTATTTAGGCTTAAAAAAGTACACGTTCTTTAAAGCAAAGCATTGTTATCCCCATTAAGCGAAAACCAATAGCATGGCGTTCCCGAAACGACCACAACGGATTTCAGACATTATAAAAGTTCGCTCATATCATTTTCGCACGTTTATACCAAGGCTCTTATTCTTATTTTTTAGCACCTACCGATAACCAAGGTCATCAGAAAATTCAGAAACGAGAATCTATTAATAAACAATAAGGAGATAATAACCAATGGAAAAGATTTTTTGGGTAAAAGAAGGACAATTAGATGAGATCAACGTATACCTCCAAAAAGGAGGCAGAGTAAAAACCATAGTTGCAGTTCCGGATGCAGAAGAAATTTATAAATCAGTAGCTTATATTGTAATAGAATTTGATTAATCACGCTCACCGCCTTGTACACCCATTGTACACCCGTATATTACAACACATTATAAAAATCACAAATAAATACGAATTTTGCAGGAAAATCACCCATTCGCAGATAAGCGTGACCACTTCTAAAAACTCCTAAGAGCTAGTTATGGGTTTAATTCTCGTTGGGGGTGCCACTCTCTTGAAAGGTAGTCGAAATGGCTACCTTTTTTCTTTGCCCTGCCGAGATTCCGCTACGGCTACCGCCTTGCGCTTTTTCCACCGTGTCATCCTGAGCGTAGTCGAAATCCGAGCAAAGCGAGGATCGAATGGTACGAAGTGCCATTCGGGATCTCGGTGGAAAAAGTTCGACTCGCTACGCTCGCTCAGAATGACACGGCAGGGGTGGTTTCTCGCAAGGTGGGTATCCCACTTGGCGAAACGCTCGGAGAGGGGTTAAATTGTCAGAGTGATGGCAATTTGACCGCTCTCCTTATCCTGTTCCCTAAAACGTGTATTTTCGGGAATCTGTGTCCTATAAAAGCGATTGATTTATTCACAGTTTTATGTTATAATTTATATAAATTATATAAACGATTTTACGAATTGCCGAGGTGTGTCTATGGCTGAAAAGAAATATATAATCGACAATCCCGACCTTATGGCAGAATGGGATAGGGAAAAGAATAATGGACTTGGTTTGGAGCCAAAAAACTATCATATGGGTTAAATACAAAAGCGTGGTGGATCTGTTCAAAATGTGGCAATCGTTGGCAAGCGAGAATAACTACACGTGCATCACGACATTCAGGGTGTCCATACTGTGCTCCAAATCAATCCAAGGTATCGGAGCATAATAGTTTATTGGCTTGCTTCCCAGACCTTGCAAGAGAATGGAACTATGATAAAAATGGAGTATTAACACCCGACAAAATACGCTTTGGTAGCAAGAAAAAAGTTTGGTGGAAATGTGCATTAGGTCACGAGTGGCAAGCGGTAGTAAGTTCTCGCACAAATCCTTCAAGTGGTAGAGGTTGTCCAATATGTTATCGAGAATATAAAACATCCTTTCCAGAACAAGCTGTTTTCTATTATGTAAAACACTTTTTTGATGATGCTATTAGCGGTTATATTTCTGACGGATTTGAAATTGATATTTTTATTCCGAGTTTGTCTTTTGGTGTTGAGTATGATGGTATGGCATACCATACCGGTAAGAAAAACGGGGATAAGGAAGAACGCAAAAATACATATTGCAAATCAAAAGGCATTAAACTCGTTAGATTAAAAGAAACAATTGACAATTTGCTTGCAGACAGCGATGGTATTATATGGTGTCACTATACACCTAATAATACTTTCTTAAACAGTGCAATCAAGACTTTAATGTCACAATATCTATTAATAGCCAATCCCGAAGTAGATGTCACAAGGGACTCTATTGCCATTCAAGAGCAATATGTTTGTAGCGTAAAAGAAAAAAGCATCGCAACGCTCCACCCCGACATTGCAAAAGAGTGGCACCCATCTAAAAATGGCTCATTGAAGCCTGAATTTGTACGAGCAGCATCAAACAAAAAATATTGGTGGCTTTGTCCAAATGGTCACGAATATGATATGACCGCGTTAAATCGCCACAACGGATATAAGTGTCCGTATTGTTCTGGGCGGCGCATATTGGCAGGATATAACGATTTGCAAACTCGCTATCCGCAAATTGCAGAGCAATGGGATTATGAGAAAAACGAGGGAGTAACGCCGCAAGAAGTAACATCAGGCACAACTAGGCGTTTTTGGTGGAGATGCAAAAAGGGGCATTCTTGGTACACAAGTATTACCGCACGTGTAGAAGGTGGAGGGTGTCCTTATTGCTCTCCGTATCAATCTGCGGTTTGCGAAGACAACTGCCTTGCTTCAGTAAACCCTGAATTATCTAAACAATGGGATGTTGTCAAGAACGGAAACCTTACCCCCTATGATGTGCGTCCAAATAGTGAACGCAAGGTGTGGTGGCTTTGCGACAAAGGACATTCGTGGGAAACATCTATTAAAACACGAAACAAAGGTAATAGTTGCCCGTACTGTAGCAATCAGAGAGTTCTTAAAGGATACAACGATTTAGCTACAACCGATCCAGACTTGATTATAGATTGGAACTACGAAAAAAATGAGTCTGTACCGCCAGATTCTATTGCACACGGCTCAAACAAAATGGTTTGGTGGAAGTGCCACGTTTGTGGGTTTGAGTGGCAAACAAGGGTATATGTAAGGTATCAAGGACGTGGAAAATGTCCTACCTGCAAATCAATAAAGTGAGGGTTACAATGGATAAAAGCACGGAAAAGGCTCTAAAACTACTACAAAATATTTCTTCGTTTGAGAAGATAAACAAAAAATTGTTATCGTTAAATCAAGAATATACCCCAAGAAGAGATTGCGATTATTTCGCTATTGAAGATTACTTTCCGTTTGTTTACGAAGAGTGTATTGAATTGCTTGTTGAGTTGGCTGTCTTTATGCGAAAGAAAAGCGAAAAATTCAAGGAGTATGGAGAATCCATAAATGCCAAAGTTAAATATTCAAATACAAGTAAGTATTTGGACGGGCGGGACATTACTTTTGATGCAACGCTGTCAAAAATTATTCATGCAACGGATATATCTTTTGAGTTAAAATCTTTTGACGGAATGATTGGCTATGGATATGCAGTTGATAGGAACAGTTCCTTTACTGGTTTTGCTCTTATTTGTGGAGAGGAAAAAGACGGAACAAAATATCAAGCCAAAATCGACATTATAAAGTTTTGTGTAAATGTTTTTATGGTAACTGCACATCGCGATTATATTTGATTGAGTGTCCCCCCCTTGTACACCTGCACATTACCGAGCACCGCAAAAGCCACTAGCAGACACACAACCTACCAAGCGTAAAATCTGCCTTTTTGGTGGATTTTACGCTTATTTTACAAGAAAATCACCTATTCGCAGATAGGCGCGAACACTTATGAAAACTCCTAAGGGTTAGTTGTGAGTTCGATTCTCGCTGGGGGGTGCCATATAGAAAAGCCCGCCTTGTGGTGGGCTTTTCTATATGGCGCTCTCAGCGTCAAATCGAACAAGGTTGTTTGCGACGTTGCCGCAAACAACCTAACTTCGCAACATTGGCGCGCTGTATTACCCTCTCCCCTTTCACATTTTCTCTCTGGTTGACCGAAATAATGACACAAGTCACAATCCCTTTTCGCGGGAAATGCGAAAAGGGATTTTTTATTATATTTTTTGCTTTATGAGAACCTATGCAATTCCCATTTTCTTGCTTTAATATATTCAATCTTAACAAAAAGGCGAACATTGTAACAATGTAACAGTTATTGTCGAAAAACTTCAAAATTTTCAACAAATAAAATAATTTTACTAATAAACATTAAGTTTCGACATATTTTCCTATAAAACATCGAAAAGAGATGATAAAATGCAAAAAACATCAGTTTTATTTTCAAAGGAATTTCCTAACTAGACACCTGCCACAATAATTATTCTGCACTATCAGAACCATATTTCGTGCTACGCTGTAAAATTTTGTTTACAAAGCAAAAATTCTGTCAGGTTCTTTTTTTGCTATTTTGTTTCTTATTGTGGACATCTCCTGTCCGCTTTAACTTATAAACTGTGTGCCAAAGGGGGTGAATTTGCTTTGGGATGACCGAACGCCGTGCGGCGCTACTGAAAACACTGTGCCGTAGACGGCATGAAACCGTATCCAATCTTGCCGTGGAATTCGGCGTCTCGGAGCGAACCATTCGTCGGGATATTGAGATCCTTGGCTTGACAGAACCGATCTACACACAGCCAGGCAGATATGGCGGTGGCGTTTATGTTACTGAAAACTACTATATGGATCGCATATATTTAGGGAAACCGGAAATAGAACTACTTATCAAAATACTGCAAAACACTCAACTAAATCAGCCCTATATTCTAACAAATGAGGATGTCAGCATTATGCAAAAAATTATAACCGACTATGCCAAGCCGCCAAAACGCAAAAAATAAAAAGATGCTATGAATATGAGTAAAAACATTTTTTCTGCTTCTTTTCCAAATAGCGATAAGCTGATGTCTTATGACGGCAAGACATTTGTTTACGATGATCTCGGTAAGCCGCGCACTTACAAAGACATTAAAGCAATATGAGAGTATGGCAGACAGCTGATGAGTTTTGACGACAGCACCTCTAGTTAGTAACCTCATTAAACAAAGCAACGGCCTGTAATTTCTGTGCGACCACACGGGTGTATTTGCTGTAAAGCACAATGGTTCCACCTATTTCTACAGATGGAATGCGCAAAACGACGTGATTGCGTATTCCTGTATTCTCTCGACATAGCAAAGCCTCCTATGGTAGTTCTTTCCTTCTACCATAGGAGGCTTTGCTTTTTCGATGCCTGTTTTTAACAGACTTGTTCAAACGCTACACAAAGATATTTGTTATTTTTGCTCCTTAAGCTCGCGCAGCTCCGCAAGGAAGGTATCAAGATCCTTAAATTCACGATACACCGAGGCAAAGCGCACGTAGGCAACGTCATCGCGCTCCTTGAGCTTGTGCATGATCATTTCGCCAAGCTGATGCGATGCGATCTCCTGCACCAGAGAATTTTGAAGCTCCGCCTCAATTTCAGCGGCGATCTCCTCGCCCTTTACAGGTCGCTTTTGGCAAGCCTTCATAATACCGGACAGCATCTTGGAACGGTCAAACAGCTCTTTACTACCATCCTTTTTCACCACCAGGATCTGCATGGACTCAATGACCTCAAAGGTAGTAAAGCGCTTTTGGCAGGCAAGACATTCACGGCGGCGGCGAATGCTATTCCCCTCCTCAATGGGACGGGAATCGATTACTTTGCTATCTTGGTAACCGCAGTTGGGACACTTCATTTGCAAATTCGCGCGAAAACGCGCACCTTTCTACGTGATAATTATATGCAGTATATCATAAATTCCAAAATTTGTAAATAGAAAACGCGAAAAATCTTGAAAAACCGCCTTATAAACAAGGGATCTTTCAGAGCTCTCGCACGAGCGCCTCCATGCACTGCACCGCTTCCTCGGGCGAAAGGCGATCTGTGGCATACGCACTGCGAAGCAGCGCAGGGGGCAGGAGCGCATCAAATTTATCAAAGACGGGCATTTCAGACGGGAACACAAGCGCCTGTGCCTGCACGCCCCTTTGCGCGATACCTGCCAGCTGCTTTACAAACCGCCTGCCGTCACCCTCAAGATGGAATTTCAAATAGCAGCAGCCATCATATTCAATGCCGGAAATGCCAAGCTCGCGTGCATTTGCCGTAAGGATACGGCGCAATGTACGAAAGCCTCGCGTGCCAAGCCACGGAAACAGGCACCACGAGCTGCCGCCAATATGCAAGAGCGAGCGGTCGCAGATCCCCGTATTGCGCGCAAGATGCCGCGCCACCGCAAGGCGGTGAGCGGCGTTTTCCTTTAGATACGGATATACGGTATCCTCGCGAAGGACCTCTCTCATACGCTGTAGGATCTTGGTGTGTATCTCACCCATATCCCCGGGCCAGGAAACCTCCATTTTACCCGCAATGGGATGCACATAAAGGAGCTTTCGCTGTATATCCAGCTCATCAACCTCCCACACGCGCCCGCCAAGTGCAAAGCGATCGCCAACGGGCGGCGGCGTGGTAATGGTGCCGATCTCCTCGGCAGTGCCGTTTTCTCCCGTAGCACGCACCGTGAAATCCTCACTGTCCTTAAACACGGCATAAAATTGGAAGCTACGTAGCAGCTTTTCTCCCGCAAGCCCCACAATAAGCCCCTTTTCTTCAATCAACTCCAAATAATCGCGGTTGACCATATCTACAAGCAGTGTGCGGTAATCCTCCTTTGAAACGTGCGCAAAGGGGGGCATTGCCAAGATCTGCTCCGCAAGTCTTTTTGGGGTTTGTTCACCGCTTGCCGCCAATACACTTAAGGTTTGATGGAACAGCAGGCTCATGGGCATTTTCTTTTCGCGTGGGGGCTCAATAAAGCGCTCCTCAAGATAAAGCTGAATAATGGCAATGGCGCGGAGCAGGCTCCACGGCAAAAGCTGTGGCAAGGGGGTGTTGGGCAGAGGATCCTCCTCACGAAACACCATCATCATCTCAGGCGGCGCCCCACGCCTGCCCGAGCGCCCCAAGCGCTGCAAAAAACTGGATACCGATGTCGGCGCTTCGCTTTGCAGCACGCGCTCAAGGCGCCCGATATCAATGCCAAGCTCCATGGTTACCGTTGCACAGGTAACGGCACGCTCCTCGTCGTTTTTCATTTTCAGCTCGGCATCCTCGCGCAGTGCCGCGGAAAGATTGCCGTGGTGAATGAGGAAAATATCGGGATCGTGACGGCGCGCGGCGATCTGGCGGAATGTGGCGGTCAGATACTCCGTTTCCTCACGGGAATTGGAAAAGACGAGCGCTTTTTTATCCTTCACACAGTCGTACATGTATTCATATCCAACGTCAATACCGCCGCTTTTCTCACCCGTTGCAGCCCCTTTGTCATCCTCTTGTGCGGCGTTGTCATTGGCAAAGAAAAAATGCTCCAGCCCAAGCCGCCAACGCAGCCCCGTTGTGGGGACCTCCGGCACGTCACACGGCAGGTCGCTATCCCCTACCAACCACTTGGCGGCTAAGGCAGGGTCGCCAATGGTAGCAGAAAGCCCCACACGGCGCGGCTGCTTGCCGATCAGCCGTGCGATGCGTGACAGCTGACACTGGATCTGATTGCCGCGGTCACTGCCCGTTAAGGTGTGCACCTCATCGATCACCACAAAGCGCAGATCCCCAAACAGGCGAGGAATATCGTTGGAACGGTTGATCAGCATGCTTTCAAGCGACTCGGGCGTGATCTGCAAAATGCCCGCGGGCATATCAAGCAATCTTTTTTTCCTTGATGCCGCAACATCACCGTGCCAATGCGTGACGGGAATACCGCTTTCGAGGAGCAGCTCCTCCATGCGACCGAATTGGTCGTTGATCAGGCTTTTGAGAGGCGCAATATAAAGCACCCCAATGCTGCTTGACGGGCGCTCGCAAAGCAAGGATAGGATCGGAAAGAACGCCGCCTCGGTCTTGCCGCTGGCGGTGGTTGAGGTCAGCAAAAGATGGTGGTCGGTTTCAAATATCGTTTGTGCCGCCGCCACCTGCACGTTACGCAAGCTCTCCCAGGAATGGGAAAATATATATTCCCGAACAAAGGGCGGAAAGCGCCCGAATATGCGATCTGCTTGTGACATAGCACACCTCTCACAAAAGAATATCTGTAGGCTCAACAACGGCTCTTTGCGCGGCATTTGCACCGTTTTTCGACTCCGTTAGCACACTTTCCTGCTCGACCTGTGTCACAGCGGGTCCCGTGACACGCTCTAAGATTGTAGCAAAATCTATCTCGGGATTTTGCATCAGGATATTCAGAACGGTCATATAGTCGCGCAGGATCTCGCGCGGTGTCATAAGGCTTTCCGCACCTGCGCGGGAAAGGCACACCTCAAGAAAGCGGATGCGCTCGGCGTCGCTGATTCGCGGCTCCTGCCCGTAGCACTGCGCGTAAAGCGCCGTAACGCGCACGATAAGCGCATAAAGCTCATCATCCGAAAGTCGGCGCAAGCGAATGACAGGGCCGATGAGATTTCTGAATTCCGCATCAAAAAAGCGGCTGTCGCAAAGGCGGCTGCGCAGAGCCTCGTAGCTGAAAAGACCGCGACGGGGGTCCTCTAAAAACTGCGGTGTGCCGCCAAGCACAAGCAAAAGCCCCTCTGCCTTGCCCTGCAGGGCGTCGTTGAACATAGACAGGATCTTTTCATAGTTGTTTTCACGGCTGACGCGATGCACGATCTTATAAAGGTTAACGCACTCATCGATAAAGACAACAAAGCCTCGGTAGCCGATCTTTCTTGCCAGCACGGCAAAAAGCTTGATAAAATCATACCAATTTTCATCGTTTACGATCTCGGACACGTCGATGCCAAGGGCTCTCCTTGCCTCGGTTTTCGAGGAAAATTCACCGCGCAGCCAGCAAAGGCAGGCCGACATTTTATCATCGTCACCTGCACAATACGCACGGTAGTATGCTGTGATCACACGCGCAAAATCAAAGCCGCCTACCATAAATTCCACATCACGCAGTGTTTCGGCAATACGCGCTTGCAGGAGTCTGCCGTCAGCGTCTTCCGTGCCGATTTCTGCTCTGCAAGCCGAGATCCATCTGGCAATGATCTTGGGCAGTGCGCCGCCATCGGGAGAAGCCTTGGAGGCAAGGTTTTTCATCAGCTCACGGTAGGTGGCAACACCCGTGCCGCCTGTGCCGTAAAGGCGGCGCTCGGGAGAAAGATCGGCATCGGCAGTTATAAAGTCTCGCTCGATCGCATAGCCGCGCACCAGCTGCATCAAAAAGCTTTTACCGCTGCCGTACCTACCGATGAGAAAGCGCATGGCGGCGCCCCCTTCGCTTACGTTTTCAAGATCACCGAGAAAAGCCCCGATCTCATCCCTTCTGCCAATGGCAACATAAGGCGCACCCGTGCGCGGCACAACACCCGCCGCAAGCGAGGCAAGCAGCGAGGTCAGAATGCGGCGCGGTACGCGCATATCGGCACTTGTATGCTTTGTGTTTTCAATCATGGTAAAATACCTTCTTCCTGTAATAATTCACGGTAATCCTCAATAATGGCATAATAACCGCCCATATCCTCAAGGATAATATCTCCGATGCTATCCCCCGCTACGGTGTTGATCTTATCGGCAATGGCATCGGGCATGCTGTTCATTTGCGTAGCAAAGGCACGCTGTGCCAAGGCATCACCACCATCGGCAAGGCGAACAAAGTCTGCCAGCTCACCAAGCATATCGGCAAGGCTTTTTTGCGCATTTTCCCCTGACGTGGGTGCGACTGTATCGGCGGTAAACGAAGGGGCGGCTTGCGCTTCTCTTACGCACTCCGGCAAGGAAATATCCTGTAACGGTGCGTGATTTTGCGACAAAGTATCTCTTTTTTCCTCCGCTTCACCACCCTCAAACGCCTCGATCAAGCGCCTTGTAGTCTGCCACGAGGTTGCCTCGATCGCTGCAGCCCGCTCCACTGACAGCACGCGCTTTGGAAGCTCGTAGCGTTGCTCGTATGCGGGCGGCTTTGCCGCCTCTTTCTTTGACTGCGATTTTTTGGGCAGTGCTATGGCAAGAAACCGATCGATACGGGCAGAGAGCTCGCTTGAAACGCGGTAGACCGTAAGACGCGATTTGATCCCAAGCACCGCGCGAAGGGCATTTTCCGCATATTTGAGCACGTCGGTCACGATATACCGAAGCTCATACGTGTGCGAAAAGGAAACAAAATCCACCTCGATGCGTTTTTTATAAGGGTATGCGCAGATCGCCCCCGAAAAGGCATCGCGCGTAACCGTACTGTGCCCGCCCAAAGAGGCGGCACCACCCCCGCGCTGCTCCTCAAGATATGCCAGCGTTTCCTTAACGGCGCCGCGCATCACAAGATCAAAATGCGGTATGGCGTCGCCGCGGTAAAACTTGCTCTTTTTATAATCGTAATTGCTGCAAAAATACAGCACGGCATCAGTCATGGCATCCCCCACCGATGCCGATACATAAAACTCCCTCAAACGGCAACCCGTAAGGAGTTCACCGAGCAGGTCATCGGGTAGCCTTGGGGGTGGCAGACGGTAGAGCAACGAGTAATCACACAGCCATTCGCGCACGATGGCATCAAGGCGCGGATAACGAGAGCGATAGGAGAGCCATAAGCGCAGCATGGCTTCCTGCCCCTTTGAGGGCGAGATGGCATCCCCTAAGTTAATGATTTCATACAAATAGAGCAAAAGGTAAGAATAATCCACCGCAAGCGCCCTGCCCGAGCGAAAGGAGGTGCGCCACCAAAGATACCAATTCAGCTGTGCTCTGTTCAGCTGGGAATACTGCGGCATATAGGAAAAGAACGGCACCGCCTCGCACTCCCTTCCCTCAAGCGAAAAAAGCCTGCGCGCGTGTCTGCAAAATTCGGCATAATAGCTATACTCGTTTTTATGGGGATAGATCCGTACTCCGCGCAAAAGCATCCCCTCGGGGGAGTAGCTTGCCTCGGGCTCAGGTCTTTCCTGCTCCTCCTTGGCGTAAGTGGCAGATACATATTGCTTTGGCAGGGGCACATCCCCCACCATAACGGCATTGGTTGCGCTCATGCGCGTAACGGGCTGCTGCGGCGATGGCTGCGTTTTCGCCGCTTTGGGTGAGGATGCGCTCCGATTTTCAGGCACGTCAAGTGCCAAAATTTCAATGTCACGGGGCACAGACGTGTTGCCGCTTACAGGGCGCTCCGACACCGCAATCTCAGCGGGGACAATTTCTCGGGGAGCGGGTGCTTGATACTGCGTGCGGCGGGGCGGCACCAGCGCTGAAATATCCCAAAAATCAACCGCGTTTTCTCTTTTTTTATCATCGTTTCTCACATCCTCACCCCCTTTTCTGTAATATTTTATTTTATCATGTAAGAGTCCATATGTCAATACTTTACCGATTTTGTGACCGCATTTTTTAAGTTGGCAAAATTTACATAGGGGCTTGCAATTACCGCCAAAATCGGGTATAATAGCATCAATTATAAGATCGTGGAGGTGATACGATGCGCGTGATTCAATTAAATTACAAGGCGGTACCCCTGTCGCTTGCAAACGGCTGTGGCCTTTGTCTTGGACATTTTGACGGCGTGCACATCGGTCACCGTGCGCTTGTTGACGAATTGAAGCGACTAAACGCCGCGCGCGAGCAAAAGCTGCCGCTTGGCGTGCTCTGTTTTACCACTCCGCCAACCGCAACCTTAAATAAATCCCCCACGCCGCAGCTCACGACCCTTGAGGAGAAGCTGACACTTATGGGAGAGGCGGGGCTTGACTTTGCCGTGCTTTACGACTTCCCTGCGATCAAGGACATGTCCCCCATGCAATTTATCGACGATATCCTCATTGGCGAGTGCAATGCAAAAATGCTGGTGTGCGGATTTAACTACTCCTTTGGCGCGCGCGGCGCAGGCACACCTACCGATCTTTTATCACACTTTGCCAGCAAAAACGGCCGTTCACTTTCCGTAATGCCACCCATCACCGATGGGCCTTATACGGTGAGCTCAAGCTTGATCCGCGCCATGCTGCAGGGCGGACACCCCGATGATGCCGCGCGCCTGCTCGGCCGTCCCTACTCACTTTCGGGCAAGGTAAAGGACGGACGCAGGCTCGGGCGCACCATGGGGCTGCCGACCGCAAACCTTACCTTCCCCGCCGAGGGTCTTGTACCAATGCACGGTGTATACGCCGTAACCGTAAAAATAGGCAACCGCACCCATACGGGCATTTGTAACATCGGCGTGCGCCCAACGGTAAATAACGGCAAGGACGTAAACTGCGAAACCTTTATTTTTGATTTCAAGGGTGATCTTTACGGCAAGGATCTTGAGGTGTTCTTTTTGCGCTTCCTGCGAGAGGAACAAAAATTTGAGGATCTTGCCGCGCTGGAAGCGCAAATTCGGTGTGATATCGAACGCGCAAAAAAGTATTTTGTGTAAAAAACACTTTTCAAACAAAAACACGGCAGAGCCAACTTGCTCTGCCGGGTTTTTTAAATTTCCAAAATTTATTACATATTTTCCAATTTTCGACAAATTTATTTTAAATTTTGTGTCGAATATCTTTGTTTTTTCAATTTTTTATGTTTGGACTAGCCAACCGTTATTTCAACATCACCCGTATCCGTGATAATTTCGCATCTGCCGCCTGCGGAATTTTGAGGAATTCTCACGCTGCCCGTGTTGGTAGTAACAGCAAATACCTTGCCCGAAAGCAGACTTCCCTGCACATCGCCTGTTGAGGTTTCTATCACGATCTCAGCGGCATCGCAAGCGTTAAGCAAAACGTCACCCGTGTCCCTTTCAACAAAAAGTCGCTGTGAAACGATTACACCCTTGAGGGAAATATCTCCTGTATCTCCACTTGAAGAAAGGCTTTTACAGGAAAATTGATCCAATTCCACATCACCCGTGCTAACATTCATGGAAGCATCACCCGTGCAAGAGACTCTCTGCACCTCTATCTCGCCTGTAGATGTCGAAAGGTCAAGTGTGGTTGTGGTAACACCCAAAACGCGAATATCACCCGTGGTGGTTTTTATCTTCAGGCTCGCCGTGGGAGAAGCTTGGCAAGTGACATCTCCCGTGCCGAGGGAAATATCAACGCTTTCAAGCGCGATCCCCTTTGGAATATCGACGTCGCTCGTATCTGCCTTTACAGTAAGCGAGCCATACGTGCCCTTGGGCAAAAAGACAGTGATTTTCGGTTCAGCCAAATGGATACCGATATGCTCATACCACGCGCGCGTGTCAGACACCTCAATAATAAGTGTGCCGTCCTTTACCGAAACGCTGTGTTTAAGGTTTTCTTGCTCGTAACATTCAATCTTAGTAATTTCGCCTTCGGTCTGCACAAGCAGGACATCGGCGGTATCCGCTAAAATGGATATATTTTGATAGCTTTCTGTGACCTCATGCGTTGTGACTTCAAGCTTTACCGTTGAAAATTTCAAAAAATCAAAGTCAGCAGCCACAAGTGCGCCAAAAAAGACTGCACCCCCCAAGAGCACGAGCGCCACGCCAATGGATAACCAAAGTATTGTTTTCTTACGCATCGTCACGCCCTCCCTTCAAGATTTGGCATTTCACACCAAGGATACACTTTTTTGCAAGTAAAAAAGTCCCCTTAGTTGCCGCCTTGCTCGCATAAAACATGAAGATCGAAAGCCCCGCGCACACAAGGGCGGCTCCAAGCAACCCCACGCCGGTAATTTTGTTGCCGAAAAGAAGCAAGCCAACACCCGCCAAAGCCCCACCAACGCCGCTTGCAGCAAGCGCCGCACCCGTTGCCCACAAGGAAATGAGAATCGAAAGAGCGCAGGCAAAAATCCCCAGCACCACAGCAAAGCCACCGGCCAAAAGCGAGATCCAAAGCGGCGCACCAAGCACAAAAAGCAGGATCTCCCAACTGCGGAATGCCCTTTTCGGCTTTATTTTATCCCTGACCAAGGAGCCAAGCGGTATTTGCGACAGGATCTCGCGCACCACATCGTCAAGCGAGCCGACGGCAAGAACCGCCTCCTCTTCACTCGCCCCTTCCTCAATGCGGTCATCGATCATCTCACCGTAAAATTCGGCGCGCGCGTCGATCTCGCCCTCGGGCAGACCCGCAAGCCTTGCCCTTAAGCTTGCAATAAATTCTTGCTTATTCAAAGCGCCTCATCCCCCTTCGTTACAAATTGATAAATTGACATCACCTCGCGCCACTCGCGCTTAAATTCTAAAATACGCGCCGCGCCCGCCTTTGTGATGCGATAATATTTGCGAAGCCTGCCGCCGTGCTCTACCGCCTCCACCGTCAAAAGTCCTGAAAGCTCAAGTCGCTTTAAGATCGTGTAAAGCGTTGATTCCGACATTTCAATATAGGGCTTCATATCCTTGATGATCTTGTAGCCGTAGGAAGCCTCATTTTTAATAGCTGCCAACACGCAAACATCAAGCAGTCCACGCTTCAATTGAATATCCATATGATACCTCCCCTCACGTAATACATCATATCACGAAGTATTGAGATTGTCAAGCACTTTTAATAAAATTTTTTATGGAATTTCGAAACTTGACAAAAAAGACGTTTTTTGATATAACAAAAATGTAATAAAAAAAGGAGAACTTTTTTATGACGAAACGCAAAAGAATAACAGTTGCCGCGATTGCCGTTTTTTGTGCCGTGCTCCTTGGAGTCGGCGCATTTTTCGGCATACGTGCATACCAAAACCGCGATTGGCAATTTACAGTAGCCGATACCCTGCCCGACGGTGGCGGAAAAAGCGCCACGGTCATTCTGCTTGGCGGTCAATCAAACGCCGCCGGCTGCAGCCGTGACGACTACTTAAAAAAGAACGTTTCCGCCGAAAAATACGCAGAGTATGAAGCGGGCTATGATAACGTCTATATCAACTATTATGCCACAGGCACAAATGAATCGCGCGCATTTGTAAAATGTGCCACAAGACAAGGCGAGGCAGGCGGGCATTTCGGCCCCGAGCTTGGCCTTGCCGAAAAGTTGCATGCCGAGCGCCCCGATGAAACCTTTTTTATCATCAAATGCGCGTGGGGCGGAACCAATCTTTTCGAGCAGTGGCTCTCCCCCTCCAGTGACGGCAAAACAGGCGAGCTTTACAAAGCGTTTGTAAAATACGTCAAGACAAGCATAAAATATCTGAAGTCAAAGAACTACGACGTAAAAATTGAAGCGATGTGCTGGATGCAGGGCGAATCCGACTCCTTTGCAACCGAGCATGCCACAGGCTATGCCCTGCATCTGACCAATTTTATCGCCGATATCCGCGATGAATTTTCACGCTACGCAGCGGATGGCGGCATTGCATTTATTGATGCCGCAATCGCTGATAATCCCGTATATTGGGTCTATTGTGATATGGTAAATGCCTCAAAGCAGCAGGTGGCAGATGCCTCGCCCATGAATGTCCTCATTGATACCAATGCCGAGGGACTGACCACCAAAAACGAGCCTGAAGAAAACCCAGACCAAGCGCATTACGATGCGTTAAGTGAAATCAAGCTCGGGCATTTGTTTGGCGCGGAAGTACTTAAGTTTTGTGAGTGAGGATCAAAACAAGAAAAAAGGCACCCGATTGGGGAGCGGAGAGATTCGAACTCTACCGAAACGCGTTGCGTTTCGCCTTGAAGATTCACCATACAACTACGGAAAACTACAATTTAGTGTGAATCTTCCACGAGAGTTCTCATTCCCTCGCTCTTTTCGCCACGCAAAAAAGGCACCCGATTGGGTGCCTTTTTTGCGTGGCGGAGAGAGAGAGATTCGAACTCTCGGTAGGGTATTAGCCTACACACGATTTCCAGTCGTGCGCCTTAGACCAACTCAGCCATCTCTCCGTGCGACCTATATATCATACCAAAGAAAAGCGGGATTGTCAAGAGGTTTTTTAAATTTTTTCGGCGTTTTTTGCGCAATTTCTTCTTTAATGTGACAAACTATATATTGACATTATATATATTAAATGTTATACTAATCTTTGTATTTTTATTGTTGTTTTTGAGGTTTATGATTATGATCATTACGGATTTTCTTGAAAGTAATGCGAGGCAATTCCCCGATGACGTGGCGTTGGTTGAGATCAACCCCGCAGAAAAGGAAACCAGACGCATGACCTGGCGTGATTACGAGCTGGTTGAACCGACGCTGCGCGCACCCTACTACCGTCGAGAGATCACTTGGCGCGTATTTGATGAAAAGGCAAACCGTTTTGCCAATGCCCTCTCGGCTCGTGGCATCGGCAAGGGCGACAAGGTTGCCATTTTGCTGATGAACTGCATCGAGTGGTTGCCGATCTATTTCGGAATTCTTAAAACAGGCGCGCTTGCCGTGCCGCTGAACTTCCGCTATGCTGCAAGCGAAATTACATATTGCCTTGAGCTTGCTGAGGCAGATGCTTTGGTATTTGGCCCCGAGTTTATCGGGCGCGTGGAGGAGATCGCCGATACGATCAGCCAAAACCGCTTGCTGATCTATGCAGGCGCGGGCTGCCCCTCCTTTGCCGAGGATTATGCCGAAATGACCGCTGAGTGCTCGGGCGTTTATCGCACTCCCAAGATCTCTGAGGATGACGACGCCGCTATCTATTTTTCCTCGGGCACAACGGGCTTCCCCAAGGCGATCCTGCACTCGCATCGCGCTTTGGTGCACGCCTGCCGCACAGAGCAAAGCCATCACAGCCAAACACGTGATGACGTATTTTTATGCATTCCTCCCCTTTACCACACGGGCGCTAAGATGCACTGGTTCGGCAGCCTTCTTTCCTGCTCAAAGGCAGTGATCTTGAAGGGCACATCCCCCGAAACGATCCTGCGTGCCGCATCCGAGGAGCATTGCTCTATCGTGTGGCTCTTGGTGCCGTGGGCACAGGATATTCTTGCCGCGCTTGACAGTGGCAAGCTAAAGCTTTCAGATTACGATCTTAAAAATTGGCGCTTGATGCACATCGGTGCCCAGCCCGTTCCCAAGAGCCTCATTCGCCGCTGGAAGGAATACTTCCCGCATCACGATTACGATACCAACTACGGCTTATCCGAGTCGATCGGCCCCGGCGCTGTGCACCTTGGCGTTGAAAACGTACACAAGGTCGGTGCCATCGGCAAAGCGGGCTTTGGTTGGGAAACCAAAATTACCGATGCCGTGGGGCAAGAGGTTGCACGCGGCGAGGTTGGCGAGCTTTGCCTGCGCGGCCCGGGTGTCATGAAGTGCTATTACAACGATGAGGCGGCAACTGCTGCGACACTCCGTGACGGCTGGCTTTGCACGGGCGATATGGCAATGGAGGATGAGGACGGCTTTATCTTCCTTGTTGACCGCAAGAAAGACGTCATCATCACGGGCGGTGAGAACCTTTACCCCGTACAGATCGAGGACTTCCTTTCGGGCTTTGACAAGATCAAGGACGTTGCCGTCATCGGCTTGCCCGACGTACGTCTTGGCGAGATCGCGGTTGCCGTGATCGAGCTAAAAGAGGGCGTTAGCTGTACCGAAGAAGAGATTATGGAATTTTGCCAAAATCTGCCCCGCTACAAGCGCCCCCGCAAGCTGATCTTTGCCAAGGTGCCGCGCAACCCCACCGGCAAGATCGAAAAGCCCAAGCTCCGCCAGATCTACGGCGGCGAGCGTTTGGTCGCGGCACAAAATAACGGCTAATTTTATCACGACAAAAAGGAAACTGTATTTATGAAAAAACTAATGATTGGCAACGAGGCTGTTGCCAGAGGCCTTTACGAGGGCGGCATTGGGCTTGTTTCGAGCTACCCCGGCACTCCCTCTACCGAAATTACTGAGTTTTTGGCTACATATAGCGACATTCACAGCGAATGGGCACCCAACGAAAAGGTTGCCGCCGAGGTTGCCTTTGGCGCTTCGCTTGGTGGCATGCGCACCGCATGTGCCATGAAGCACGTTGGTCTTAACGTTGCGGCTGACCCCCTGTTCACCCTTTCTTACACAGGTGTAACGGGTGGCATGGTCATCTGCGTTGCCGATGACCCCGCCATGCACTCCTCGCAAAACGAGCAGGATTCGCGCCACTATGCGATTGCCGCAAAGGTGCCGATGCTGGAGCCTGCCGATTCTGCCGAGGCACTTGCCTTCTCCCGTGATGCCTTTGCACTTTCCGAGCAGTTTGACACCCCTGTACTCCTGCGCATGTGCACACGCGTGGCACACAGCCAGTCAGTCGTTGAGCTTGGCGAGCGCGTGAGCGTTGAAACCAAGCCCTATGTAAAGAACGGCGCAAAATATATCATGATGCCCGGCAACGCCAAAAAGCGCCATCCCGTTGTAGAGGAGCGCACCAAGGCACTTGCCGCTTATGCTGAAAACTGCCCCTACAACCGTGTTGAGATGGGTGGTACCAAGATCGGCATCATCACCTCGGGCACATGCTACCAATACGTGAAAGAGGTGTTTGGTGACAGCGTATCCGTTCTGAAGATCGGTATGCCCTACCCTCTGCCCGAAAAGCTCTTCCGCGATTTTGCCGCAAAGGTAGAAAAGCTTTACGTTATTGAGGAGCTTGACGGCATTATCGAGGCACATTGCCAATCGCTTGGCATTGATGTTGTTGGCAAGGAGCTCTTCTCTCCCATTGGCGAGTACTCGCAGGGCTCCATTCGCGCGGCTTTCGGACTTGAAGAGCCGAAATCCACCGCCCTTGATGAGGTCCTGCCCATGCGCCCCCCCATGATGTGTGCAGGCTGCCCCCACCGTGGTATTTACTACACGCTGGCAAAAAACAAGGTAACAGTTATTGGCGACATTGGTTGCTACACGCTTGGCGCGCAGCCGCCCCTTTCTGCCGTTGACAGCACCCTTTGCATGGGTGCCTCTGTTTCGGGCGTACACGGCTTCAACCTCGCCAGAGGCAAGGATGCCGAGAAAAAGACGGTTGCCGTTATTGGCGACTCCACCTTCATGCACTCGGGCATGACGGGCCTTGTCAACATCGCCTACAATTCCTCCAACTCCACTGTTATCATTCTTGATAACTCTATCACAGGCATGACGGGTCACCAGCAAAACCCCACAACAGGCTACAACATCAAGGGCGATCCTGCTGCAAAGGTAGATCTTGAAGCACTGTGCCGCGCGTTGGGCATTCACCGTGTGCGCGTGGTAGATCCTTACGATCTTGCGGCATGTGATGCGGCAATCAAAGAGGAACTCGCTGCCGAGGAGCCCTCTGTTATCATTTCCCGCCGTCCCTGCGTGCTCCTGAAATCTGTCAAGACTGCACCCGCGCTTCGTGTAAACGAGGATAAGTGCAAGAAGTGCAAGAGATGCGCAACGCTCGGCTGCCCCGCAATCAGCATCAAGGGCGGCAAGGCATCCATTGATGCAACGCTCTGCGTTGGCTGTGAGGTTTGCGTTGGACTTTGCAAATTTGACGCCATTGAAAAAGGAGGTTGCGCAAAATGAAGACCACAAACATTATGATCGTTGGCGTGGGCGGACAGGGTAGCCTGCTTGCCTCAAAGCTCCTTGGCTCTCTTTTGCTTGACGAGGGCTATGACGTAAAGGTTTCCGAGGTGCATGGCATGAGCCAGCGCGGCGGAAGTGTTGTTACATATGTAAAATTTGGTGAAAAGGTATACTCTCCCATCATTACCGAGGGCGAAGCGGATTACATCCTCTCCTTCGAGAAGCTTGAGGCGGCACGCTGGGCATCCTGCCTCAAGGACGGTGGCAGAATCATTGTAAACACCCAGCAGATCGATCCTATGCCTGTTCTCATTGGCAATGCTGAATATCCCGAAGAAGTGCTTGATGCGCTGACCGCCAAGGGCATTTCGGTGGATGCACTCGACGCCCTTGCAATCGCAAACGACGCAGGCAGTGCGAAGGCTGTTAATATCGTATTGCTTGCACGCCTTGCAAAGCTCCTTGACATTCCCTTTGACAAGTGGCTCGCCGCGATTGAAAAGAATGTGAAGCCGCGCTTCGTAGAGCTCAACAAAAATGCATTTTCGATGAGCTATAACAAGTAATCTCCAAGCAACGAAAGGTTTTTTAGCTATGGAAAAGCGTTATTATCAACCCGAAATTGAAACCATGCCCCACGAGCAGCTTCGTGCGATGCAATCTGGAAAGCTTGTAAAGCAGGTCAAGCACGTTTGGGAGCATTGCGCCCCCTACCGCAGAAAAATGGAAGAGATGGGTGTCACTCCCGATGACATCAAGGGCATTGAGGATCTTCACAAGCTCCCCTTTGTCACGAAAAGCGACCTGCGCGACGAGTACCCTTACGGTATGCTTTCCGTCCCCTCCTCGGAGTGCGTACGCATCCACTCGACCTCGGGCACCACGGGCAAGCGCGTGATCGCTTATTACACGCAGCATGACGTGGATCTTTGGGAGGACTGCTGTGCGCGCGCGATCGTTGCGGCAGGCGGCACCAAGGAGGACGTTGTTCAGGTCGGTTACGGCTATGGCTTATTTACCGGCGGCGCGGGGCTTCATGGCGGCTCTCACAAGGTAGGGTCTTTGACGCTGCCGATGTCGAGCGGCAACACCGAGCGCCAGATCCAATTTATGATGGATCTAAAATCTACCATTCTTTGCTGCACCCCCTCCTACGCGGCTTACCTTGGTGAGGCGTTGAAGGAGGCGGGCTACAAGCCCGAGGATAATTCCCTCAAGGCAGGCATTTTCGGTGCCGAGCCCTGGACAGAGGAGATGCGCCGTGATATTGAAGCAAGCCTTGGCATTAAGGCTTACGATATCTACGGTCTTACCGAAACCTCCGGCCCCGGTGTAGCCTTTGAATGTGAAGCACAAAAGGGCATGCACATCAACGAGGACCACTTCCTCGCTGAGATCATTGACCCCGATACGGGCGAAGTTCTGCCCGAGGGCAGCAAGGGCGAGTTGGTATTCACCTCGCTTGACAAGGAAGCGTTTCCTCTCTTGCGTTACCGCACGCGCGATATCTGTGTGCTTGATCGCACGCCCTGTGCCTGCGGCCGCACGCATGTGCGCATGGCTAAGCCCATGGGCAGAAGCGACGATATGATGATCATTCGCGGTGTAAACGTGTTCCCGAGCCAGATCGAAACCGTTCTTTTAAATGAGGGCTATGCCCCCAACTACCAGATCGTGGTGGACCGTGCAAAGAACAACGATACACTCGATGTTTACGTAGAGCTCTCCCCCGAGCAGTTTACCGATACCGTGAGTGGCATTACCGCGCGTGAAAAGGCGCTGGCGGGCGCAATGCGCACCATGCTCGGCATTGGTGCCGTCATCCATTTGGTTGCCCCCAAGACCATTGCACGCAGCGAGGGCAAGGCAGTACGCGTCATTGATAAGCGCAAACTGCACGACTAATATTGAAGGGAGAAAGCAATATGGCTATCAAACAACTGACCGTATTTGTAGAAAACCGTCAAGGTGCACTGGTTGAGATTACCGATCTCTTTGCCTCCTACAGCGTAGATATGCGCGCACTCTCGATTGCCGACACGCAGGATTTCGGCATTTTGCGCGTGATCGTAAACGACACCGCCGAGGCACTCCGCATTCTTCACAGCAAGGGCTATCTTGTACAGGCAACCGATGTGATTGCCGTAAAGATCTCCGACACGCCCGGCAAGCTTTCCTCTGCCCTGCACGCGCTAAACGTTGCAGGCATGAACGTAGAGTATCTCTACGCATTCCTTGCACGCACCCAACGCCACGCTTATGTGGTACTTCGTGTAGCGGATAACGCCGCCGCCACAAGCGTGCTTGAGGATGCAGGCTTCCACATGGTTAGCGAGGAAGATATTAAAAAGCTTTAAAAAAATGTGCCGCTTCTTAAGGAAGCGGCACATTTTTTGTTTGTTATTTACATGCTTGTGTTAAATATTCCTCTGCAAAATGCGCGGCAACCGCGCCGTCAGCCGTAGCGGTTACGATCTGCCTTAATGCCTTCGTGCGCACATCACCAACGGCAAACACACCGGCAAGGCTTGTTCTTGTGGTTTCATCTGCCACCACGTACCCTGCCTCATCAAGCGCGACCTGCCCTTTCACAAGGTCGGTTGCGGGCGTGCGCCCGATGCTGATAAAGAGTCCGTCGAGTGCAAGCGTTTCACGTGCACCATCTCCAACGCTCTCAATGACCGCGCCCGTAAGTTTCCCTTCAGCCAAAAGCTCTACTACCCTACTGTTCCATTTAAATTCAACGTTTTGTGCCTGCATCAGCGGTTCGTGGTAGATTTTTGTGGCACGAAGTGTATCGCGGCGGTGTATCAGGTACACCTTTTTGCAAATTCTTGAAAGATAGAGTGCATCGGCAGCAGCGGAGTTTCCGCCACCCACCACGGCAACCGTTTTTCCGCGGAAAAACATACCGTCACATGCGGCATAGTATCCAACGCCGCGCCCAACAAGCGCTTGCTCATTTTCAACACCGAGGTGACGGTGCGTGGCACCCGTTGCAAGGATCACGGTTTTGGCATGAATATCGGCTGTATCGGTTTTGATTTGTTTAGGAGATGCCGTGAGATTTAGCGAGAGCACCTCTGCGTTTAACGTTTCTGCCCCAAAGCGCACGGCACCCTGCTGCATATTAGCACCAAGTGTAAATCCGTCAACCCCTTCGGGAAAGCCGGGATAATTGTCAATTTGTGCGGTTTCGGTCATCTGTCCACCGGGGGAAAGCTTTTCGATGAGCACGGTATCAAGCCCTGCTCTTGTGGCGTAAAGCGCGGCGGTATAGCCCGCAGGCCCCCCGCCCACAACAGCAACGTCGTAAATCTTAACTGCCATATATCGCTCCGCTTATTGCAAAAGGTCAAGCAGGCGCGCCTTGGTCTGTGCACCGAGGGTCTGATTGACGACCTCGCCGTTTTTCAGGACAAACAAGGAAGGAATGCTCATCACGCCAAATTTTTCGGCAAGCTCGCCCTCGGCATCTACATTCACCTTGCAGATCTTGTATTCGGGGTGCTCTGCGGCGATCTCGTCAAGCACGGGCGCGATCATACGGCACGGACCGCACCAATCCGCGTAAAAATCAAGCAACACGGGCTTTTCGCTTTTGAGGACTTCATTTTCAAAATTTTCCTTATTGACATAAACAACAGACATATTCCAATCTCCTTTTTTATTTAGTATTTGTATCATTTTATTGAATTAACCAAGCAACACATCCATCGCGAGCATTAGGCAAAAGCCAACAAGCAAGGCAAAGGTTGCGCCCTTTTCGCCGCCGTGTGCATGGGTCTCGGGGATCATTTCATCGCTGACCACATAAAGCATCGTGCCGCCCGCAAAGGCAAGCGCAAACGGGAGCACCGCCGTAGCAAGGCTGACGGCAAAATACCCGACAAACGTACCGACCACCTCAACCACACCCGTAAGAGAAGCATACAAAAGCGTTTTGCGCGGTGAGATCCCTGCTGCCAGCATCGGGCCGATGATGACCATGCCCTCAGGGATATTTTGTAGTGCAATGCCGAGCGCGATCATCAAGGCGTCCCCCGTATTACCCGAGCCAAAGCCAACACCTGCGGCAATCCCCTCAGGCAGGTTATGAATGGCGATCGCCATGACAAACAAAAACACTTTGTTTAACCGTTCGTTGCCATGATGCGCCTCCTCCGCGCCACCCGCGAGTCTGTGCAAGTGCGGAACAAGGCGGTCGATGCAGACAAGACAAAGCGCTCCGGCAAAAATACCGCCAATCACGATCAAAAGTCCCAAGCGCCCTGCATAGTCAAGGGCAGGGAGAATGAGCCCCAGCACTGCCGCCGCCAGCATCACACCTGCCGCAAAGGCAAGCACGATATCGCTGAAGCGGTGCGATATTTTTTTAAAGAAAAATCCGATCACGGCGCCAAAAACCGTGGCGCCACCGACACCAAGTGCCGTTAAAAGAACAAGTCGCATAACAACCTCCGCTTACTGCTTCTTTATTTATTTTAGCACAAAAAAATAAAATATGCAAGCATTGACAACGACATATCATGATGTTATAATCATTATCTGAAATCACATGTAGAAACGAAGGCTTAAAAAATGGATCTGACAAATAAGACAGTTTGCTTTCTTGGTGACAGTATCACTAAGGGGCACAGCGCAAGTGCACCGGAAAAGTGCTACGTTTCCCTGTTTGCGGCAGCACACCCCGAGGCAACCGTACATAATTTTGGCATCAGCGGCACGTGCATTGCAAAGCACTACTTTCCGAAAAAAGGAATGAATCGCAAAAATTTTATCACCCGCTTGGCAGAGATGCCCAAGCACGCTGATCTTGTTTGCGTATTTGGCGGCACCAACGATTTCGGCAGAGGCGATGCGCCGATGGGTAAATTCGGCGACACCGAAAACGACACCTTTTACGGTGCGCTTTATGCCCTGTCCCTCGCCCTCATTAACAAGTATCCCACCGCGCGCATCGTGTATTTCACACCCCTGCATCGAAACCGCAAGGGTGACAGCAACGTTGCCGTACGTGCTGACGGAGAGTGGACGCTTGAGGATTACGTAGATGCCGTGCGCAAAAACGCCGCATACTTTGCCTTCCCCGTGCTCGATCTTCACGTAATGTCGGGCTTCCAGCCGCAGGTTCCCATCATTAAGGAGCTCTACACTGCCGACGGGCTGCACCCGAACGATAGAGGTTATGAAAAGCTGTTCCGCATCGTGAACAAATTTATTGAGAATCTGGAATAAGCAAAAGGGGCAGCCCGTTGGTGTACCTGCGATAAAGCAGTATTTTGCAATAAAAAATGCAAAGTACTGCTTTATTTTTATTTGTTAGTACAACTGACAGTTGAAATAAATCCAAATAATTGTATCTGGACTTTCAGAAAATTTATGCTATAATATAA
>JAFVTV010000033.1 GCA_017502975.1 Clostridia bacterium
CCCACAGCCGAAAATTCGGCTGATTTGCCTTCCCTTGTAAGGGAAGGGGGACCACGTAGTGGTGGATGAGTAGTTTAAGTCAGTAACATCCTCATCCGTCACACTTCGCGTGCCACCTTCCCCTACTTGGGGAAGGCTGCGATGGCTCCGCATTTTTATTCCACCGGCTCAGCTGGTGGTTTATTTTCGCTAAAGCTACAATAAAAAGGGTGCGTATTTGGTAACGCACCCTTTTTACATATTCGCTTTGATAATGGCAAGCGCGGCTTTTGCATCCTTTGAGGTAAGCGCGGGTGTGTCACCCAGCGGATAGGGGATGCCAAGGTTTTCGTACTTTGCCTTGCCAAGCGTGTGGTAGGGCAGGGCCTCTACCTTTTCAAGATTGTCAAAATCCTTCAAAAATCTGCCAAGCGCGGCAAGTTCCTCCTCCCCGTCCGTGTAGCCGGGAATGATGACGTGGCGCACGCGCATTTTCACGCCCTTTTTCTGCAAGTATCTTGCAAACGCCAAAATATTTTTGTTGCCGTGACCCGTAAGCGTTCTGTGCACGGTGTCGTCCATGTGCTTGATGTCAAGCATCACAAGATCGGTTGCGGCAAGCAAGCGATCGATCTTTTCAAGATAGGCAGGGGTTTCGTGAAAGGTAACACCTGAGGTATCAAGGCAGGTGTGAATACGGTTTTTCTTTGCAAGCTCAAAAAGTTCAATGAGAAAATCAAGCTGCATCAAGGGCTCGCCGCCCGTGGCGGTAAGGCCGCCGCTGCGATAAAACTCAATGTTACGCATCATCCGCGCGATGAGCGCGGAGGCGGAGTGAACCTCACCCGCCCCCGGCACCCACGTATCGGGATTGTGACAGTACAGGCAACGCATGGGGCACCCCTCAAGGAATACCACAAAGCGAAGACCGGGGCCGTCAACCGTACCAAAGGTTTCAATAGAATGAATAATACCTGTCATATCAGATCGAGCCGTGGAAGGTTCTCGAAATCACCTCATCCTGCTGCGCCTTGGTAAGTTTAATAAAGTTTACAGCGTAGCCGGAAACACGGATGGTGAGCTGAGGATAAAGTTCGGGATGCTTTTGTGCGTCAAGCAGCAGTTCGCGGTCAAATACGTTGACGTTGAGGTGGAAGCCGCCCTTTGCGCAGTAGCCGTCAAGCAGAGCCACGATGTTGCACTCGCGCTCCTCCTCGGTCTTGCCGAGTGCGGAGGGAACGATGGTAAAGGTGTTGGAAATGCCGTCCTGCGAATCCATGAAGGGGATCTTGGCAACAGATGCCATAGAGGCGATCGCGCCGTTTTGATCTCTACCGTGCATGGGGTTAGCACCGGGTGCAAATGCCTCACCGCACTTTCTGCCATCGGGGGTAGCACCGGTGTTCTTACCGTAGGTTACGTTAGAGGTAATGGTCAGAACCGAGGTGGTGGCAATACCGTTGCGGTAGGTGTGCTGCTTGCGCAAGTAGGTGATAAACAGGCGAAGAACCTCTGTGCCGAGGGAGTCAACGCGGTCGTCGTCGTTGCCGTATTTCGGGAAGTCGCCCTCAACGATAAAGTCGGTGGCAATGCCTTGGTCGTTGCGAACGACCTTAACCTTGGCGTACTTGATAGCGGACAGGGAGTCACAAACAACAGAGTAGCCTGCGATACCGGTTGCAAACCAGCGGCGTACCTCCTTGTCGTGGAACGCCATCTGTGCGCGCTCGTAGCAGTACTTATCGTGCATGTAGTGGATGGCGTTAAGAGCATTGACATATTCCCTAGCAAGCCATTCCATCATAGCCTTGTATTTCTCCATGACCTCATTGTAGTCGAGGTACTCGGAGGTAATGGGCTGGAACTTGGGTGCAACCTGCACGCCGGTCATTTCGTCTACACCGCCGTTGATCGCGTAAAGAAGGCACTTCGCAAGGTTGGCGCGTGCGCCAAAGAACTGCATTTCCTTGCCCAGCTTCATCGAGGATACGCAGCAGGCGATCGCGTAGTCGTCGCCGTGCAGGGGGCGCATCAGGTCGTCGTTCTCGTACTGAACGGCGTGGTGTACGATCGAGATCTTAGCGCAGAAGCGCTTGAAGTTTTCGGGCAGGTTCTTGGACCACAGAATCGTGAGGTTGGGTTCGGGAGCTGCGCCGAGGTTGTTGAGAGTGTTAAGGAAGCGGTAGCAGTTCTTGGTAACAAGGTGTCTGCCATCAACGCCAACACCGCCGATCGACTCGGTAACCCAAGTGGGGTCGCCGGCAAACAGGGCGTTGTACTCGGGGGTTCTTGCAAAGCATACGATACGGAGCTTCATAACGAAATGGTCAACGATCTCCTGTACCTCCTCCTCAGTCAGCACGCCGTTTGCAAGGTCGCGCTCAGCGTAAATGTCAAGGAAGGTGGAAACGCGGCCAAGGGACATAGCGGCACCGTTTTGCTCCTTTACAGCAGCAAGGTAACCGAAGTATGTTGCCTGAACAGCCTCTTTAAAGCTCGAAGCGGGCTTAGAGATATCACAGCCGTAGGATGCAGCCATTGCCTTGATCATTTCAAGGGCGCGGATCTGCTCGGAAAGCTCCTCGCGGTCGCGAATGACGTCAGCGGTCAGCACCGAGGGGGTAGAATTCTTCTGCACGTTCTTATCCTCGATCAGACGGTCGATACCGTAAAGAGCCGCACGGCGGTAGTCACCGATGATACGGCCACGGCCGTAAGCGTCGGGCAGACCCGTGATGATGTGGTTGGAACGGCACTTTCTGATCTCGGGGGTGTAAGCGTCAAACACACCTGCGTTGTGCGTTTTTCTGTGCTCGGTAAAGAACTCAACAAGCTCGGCAGGCACGGCATAGCCGTTATCCTTGCAAGCCTTTACTGCCATACGGATACCGCCGTAGGGCTGGAGTGCGCGCTTTAAGGGCTTGTCGGTCTGAAGACCAACGATCTGCTCCTTATCCTGCTCGATGTAACCGGGTGCGTGCGAGGTGATGGTGGATACAACGTTGGTGTCCATATCAAGAACGCCGCCCTTGGCGATCTCCTCTTTTCTCAGCTCGCTGACCTTCGCCCAAAGGTCAAGGGTAGCCTTGGTGGGGCCGGCGAGAAAACTGTCATCGCCATCGTAGGGGGTGTAGTTCTTTTGAATAAAGTCGCGAACGTCAATATCCTTTTCCCAAAGACCGCCTACAAAGCCTTGCCATTCTGTTCTCATGTATTTGTACCTCCAAAAAATAGGAATTTGTTAACGAGCATAAAAAATACCGACATTTCGAGCGGTGCCCGACGGTCGGCTGAAATATGCGGGTCGCCGTTACGCTTGCAGTAGCATCGCGCCGTCGTTTTGCGACCATTGATAGTATAGCACAACAAGGGGGGGATGTCAAGTAAAAGTTATACTTTTTTTGTGCCATTTTCATCATTTTTTACTAAAATAAGAGTATTTCTGATAATTGTTTAACAAACGGTTTTCCGCATATTTATTTTTGTTATTTTTATCACAAAAAATGAGAAAACGAAAGGAAAGCCGCACGGCAAAAAGCCGTGCGGCAAGGGAACATTATTCGGAGCGCAGCGCCACAACAGGATCCTTTTTGGATGCGATGCGAGAGGGGATAAGACCTGCAATGAGGGTCAGACCCATGCTGATAGCAACTAAGATCACGCCTGCAACGGGCGGGAGCACCGCGCGGATGCTTTCCATATCGGTCACAACCCGCAAAATGAGGTTGATCGGCAGACACAGCAAAAGCGTGGTGAGAATACCAATGGCACCTGCCGTAAAGCCGATGATAAGAGTTTCGGCATTAAATACGCGCGAGATGTCGCGCTTCGAGGCACCAATGGCACGCAGGATACCGATCTCCTTGGTGCGCTCAAGCACCGAGATATAGGTGATGATGCCGATCATGATCGAGGATACCACCAGCGAGATCGAAACAAAGGCGATCAGCACGTAGGAAATGGCATCGACAATGATCGTGACCGAGGACATCATCGTGCCGACGAGGTCGGAATACTCAAGCTTGTCAGCATCGGCGGCGTTTTGGTTGTACTCCGCGATAAACGCCTCGATCTTTTCCTTGCTTTCAAAATCCTTGGCGTAGAAGTTGATCGAAGCGGGCTTTGCCTTTTCGGCATCGTCAAGCGCATCAAGCACGCTCTCAAGCGTTGCGTCGATCTGGGGCGCCATGGAGTACAGGGTTTCCTCAAGCTGGATAAAGGCGGGGTCATCGGCGGACATCGTGCCAAGGAGCGCCACAAAGATCTCACGGTTGACGGTCATCTGCTTGATGCTTTCGGTCAGGGCGGCATAGATCGCTTGCATGGCGGTATCGCCTGCCAGCTCGATCAGACCGGGAGTGGGGTTTGGCAACAGGGGAGCCATGGCGGGAATGCCGTTGAGGGCGCCCAAAATTATCTGCATGTCAAGCACAGGCAGCAATTTTACAAAGTTTTGCTGGGTGATAGTAATGCCGCCCGTTCTCATGCTGAGTAGGCTGCACAGGGTGTCGAGTGCGTCGGTGTTGGCGGGGTTGCTTTTCGCAGCATCAAGAATTGCCGAGAAAATAGTCGCGCGGCCCTCCTCCGGCAGCAGCATAAACATACCAAGGAAGGACTCGGTGTCGGTGACCTGAATGCGGTCGGAAAATTCGGGATTGTTGAGGATCTGCTCTGTCATATAGGCGTAGAACATATCCATCGTTGCGGTATCGATCTTATCCACCAGCTCGTGAATGGTTTCGGGGGTGTAGTGCGTGCGCTCAAAGGCGAGACCCGTTAAAACATTGACGGTGGGATACTGCTTTTGCTGATTGATCACGGCGCTTGCGGCATTTTTTGTAAGAATGTGATCGGTCAGCGCCTTGGTGTAGCCGACAGCCCCCGATATCGAGGTGGCGGCAACACCCTTTTTGGGGCGCACGATTCCTGCGATCTTCAGCTCCTCGCCGTTTTTGCTGACAAAATCGGAAAGGTCAAACGCGGGGTTTTCACGCTGATCTGCCCACACGGGCTTGTTGCCGTCTGCGGTCGGATAGGTGCGGCCGGTTTCTGTGAAAAACTGCGCAGTCGTCAGGAGCATAAATTTGGTGTTCAGCAGCTCCTCAAAGGTGTAGGAGATATCTTCGGCAACATAGTTGCCATCCATCAGAGCCTTCAACTCCTCTTCGATACCGGTGGGATCAAGGATGCCGAGCATGTATAGCGTCATTTTGCTGATCTGGTTGTTGCCGCTGACCACCAGCACGACCTCGTTGTAGCTTTGGGGCCAGCTGCCTGCAACCACGTCGTATTGCTGATCGAGCAGGTCTTTGTTATCGATCATTTCGGAAAAGACGTTCATACCGCCCATGCTACCACCCATTTCCATGAGCTCAGACATGCCCGAGAAGGCGCTGCCCATATGGTCGAATACCACGTCCATGCCGATCTCGCGTGCTTCAAGCAGAGCTTTGCCGTCCTTGTCGACAGCGACCATGTTGAAGATCTGCAGGTCGTAATCGTAGGTATACTGAATATCGTTGACAAGACCGTCTATCTTATCGGGGTTTTCCTCGATGTATTTTTTGAAGGCTTCAAGGTTGTTGCTGACCGTGGCGCTCATCGCCGACATCATAGTGCCGAGTGAGTCGTCCACGTGAATTTTTCCCGTGTCCTTGTAATCGGTGGTGTTGCCCGTTGAGGTCATAGCGCCGAGTAGGGCGGACATATCCTGCGTTTCCTTCAGGATCGTTAAGGGATAGGTGGAAAGCGTATCCTCCTGTACTGAGGCGATAAAGAGATTGACGCCGTTTGAGAGTGCTAAGATCAGCGCAATGCCGATGATACCGATGCTGCCTGCAACAGAAACGAGCAGCGTGCGCGTTTTTTTGGTAAGAAGGTTGTTAAAGGAGAGGGAAAGCGCCGTGAAAAACGACATGGATCGCTTGCCCTTTGCCGCCTTTTCCTTCTTCTTTTTTGCGGGCTTTTGTACCGTTGCCTCAGTAGCCTCGGCCTTTGCCGCTTCAACTTGTGCAGCTTCCTTGGCGGGCGCGGTATAGGGGTTGGTGTCCTCGGTCACCTGTCCGTCAAGGACCTTGATGATGCGCGAGGAGTAGGTTTCGGCAAGCTCGGGGTTGTGCGTAACCATAATGATGAGCTTTTCTTTTGCCACGCTCTTTAAGATCTCCATGATCTGCACGCTGGTGTGCGTGTCAAGTGCGCCGGTGGGCTCATCGGCAAGAATGATCTCAGGGTCGTTTACCAGCGCACGGGCAATGGCGACGCGCTGCATCTGACCGCCCGACATCTGGTTGGGCTTTTTGTGAATCTGATCGCCAAGACCGACCTGCTCAAGGGCGGCAATGGCACGTGCGCGGCGCTCCTCACGCGACACGCCCGAAAGGGTGAGGGCAAGCTCCACGTTAGAAAGCACCGTTTGGTGCATGATGAGGTTGTAGCTTTGGAACACAAAGCCGATCGAGTGATTGCGGTAAGTATCCCAATCAGCATCGGAAAACTCCTTCGTTGAGCGTCCGCCGATCACAAGGTCACCCGCCGAATAACGGTCAAGACCGCCGATGACGTTCAGGAGCGTGGTTTTTCCACACCCCGAGGGACCCAGAATTGATACAAATTCGTGCTCTCTGAAGTCGATGCTGACACCGCGCAGCGCGGTGACCTGAGAATCTCCCGAAACATAGGTTTTTACAATGTTACGTAGGGAAAGCAAGGTTTCTCCTCCTTAATATCAAATAAATCATTTTTAAGTATAGCATAAAAATGTGACAAGTAGATGAATTTTATATATTTTTTATTGAAAAACAAAAAAATTTTGCGACACGATACGGCAAAACGGCGTTGCGCCAAGCTGGCGCAACGCCGTGAGGTTTTTTGGGAGAGTGCGCTGTGATGGGATATCGCGCAGGAGTGCCTTACGGGCTGTCAAGGTGCCAGCCCCTACAAGGAGTAGTGCGAACAAGGTGCACTGCGGAAGCACAGATGCTCACACCGTCAAAAATTTCTTTGCGTACCACCAAAGTGCCGCGGCGGCGGCAAGCACACCCGAAACCGTGCCTGCCTCCACAGCCGCCTTTGCGGTGCTTTGCGGCACGTTTTGGGGGATATTTTCGCCAAGCGTGCCGCCCGTGTCACTCATGCCGCCGTCCTCAACGGGTGGGGGTGCGGACGGTGTGGAGGGCGCCTGCGGGAGCGCGTCCTCTGTTGCGGGCATTTCCTCAAACACCGCCGTCAGCTTCAAATTTCCCTGCGGCAAGGCATCGCCCGAGCTGTAGATCTTGCCGTCACTCCCCACCCAGTGCACAAAGGTGTGCCCCTCGCGCATGGGTGCTGTGCCGCTTGCACTTACCGCTTCAAAGCTGAAGTAGGAAAGCGCGGGCGGGCAGTTCTTAGCATTTTCTGCCGTGTAGGTAACTGTGTAAAACACGGGGGTGGTAAAGTCGGCATAATCAAGGGATATGTAGGCGGCTTGTCCGTTATACGTGATCCTGCCAAATCCGTTTTTGATCTCAAGGATCTCGACCAGTGCGCCGCGTGAGAGTGAGCCGAGCTTTGTCGAACTTGCAGAGGGGGAGGTGCGCACGTTTACAAAATCGTTGGTCACTGTGTAAAGGCCTGTGGCGGTATCCTCAAGGGAAAGGGCGGATTTTGCAAGCGGCGTGCCGCTGTATTTCGGCTTGCCGTAGCCAACGATATAGGTATCGGTCAGGGCATAGTCGCGCAACGCTACCTTGTTTGAGGAGTTGCCTTCTACGGTGTAAACGCGCCCGCCCTTTACGAAGCGCACGATACCAACGTGATCCGAGGCACGCGAAACACCTGCCGAGCGAAAGAAAATAAGGTCGCCCACCTTTGGCGTGTAGCCCGAGGCACGCGTGCTGTAAAGCCCCAGCTCCTGTAGCTTTTCTACCCATAGCGTGCAGCTTGTAAATTTGCCGCCTGCGCTATCCTTAGCGCCTGCCACGTCAAGGCACCAGGAAACGAATGCCGCGCACCATGCATAGGAATAGGAGCCGCCGATGGTGCCCATCGCGCGATTATATTCGGTATAGTTTTTGGTGCCCGAGCTGTTTTTGCCGTTGAAATCATTTTTGCTGTTCCCCTCGTGGTAGTCAAGCTGTGAGAGTGCCGCCGCAACCGTATCAAAGGCAGTGTCGCCCGTTTTGGTAATGGCGTTGATGTTTTGGTGGTACTGTGAAGATTTGTAAGCGCCGGTTATCGTGTATGTAGGAGTCAGCGCGGCAAGGGGTATTGCCGCTGAGCCAAGAAGCAGGAACGAAACACATCCGACAGCGAAAATTCGCTTCATGGGATAGTCCTCCTTGGTAGTTTTTCTTTATTTTAGCATAGAAAGGGTGCGCTTGGGGCATGTAAAATTTGCCATGCGCGCCGAATGGGGGCGTTCACACAGAAATCATTTGACTTTTTTGGGGATTTGTTATACAATAATTATATCTTTATGCTTTTTTGCGACGGGGCTGTAAAAATATGGCTGCTTTGGCAGTGCCGCCAAGCATATGCCGTGCAAAGAAAGGAACGATCACATGTCTAAACCGAGAAAGAGCTATTATTTTTGGATCGCAGGCAAGGTTCTTTACGCCTTGCTTGCGCTTGGTATTTTCTTGATGGTGGCTTATTTGCTGTGGCGCATCTATTTTTCAGATAATATTCCAAAGGAGCTGAAGGGGATTTCTCCGAATGCCGTGCTTGCCGAAGCCTATGAGCAGCACGGGGAGGAGATGCGCTTGCAAACGCAAGAGCAGGGAACCATTACCCGAAACGAGAACAATTACGGCTATTTTGCCGTGCCGCAGTTTGTATATATCCCCGAGGCGGGTCAAATGCAGGTGCTGTTTCGCTATAATAACAGCACGCTTGAGGCAACGGCGAAGGATTTTGGGCTTTCCGAGCAGCCGCCCAAGGGCGAGATCGTGTACGATGTGTCGCTGCTGCAGATTACCGATCTTACCCCGGAGGATCTCAGTGACAACAAGGACGGCAGCGAGATGCTTGGCGAGCACCGCATCCATCCCACCTCATATACCGTTCAAACTACAACGCTATACACCTTTATTCTTTACACCTTTGACAACGTCACCGTAACAGATGATACGCTTGTGGTCTATTTTGACATCTATTACGGCGGGGCTGTGGATTACGAGGCAACGGCATACGGCACACTGCGCCTGTACCATAACGAGTCGGATTGGCTTGAGGTAGAGTTTAAAAAGAGCGATAAAAAAGCGCTGCAAGCATATAAGGAGCAAGGAGAATAAGTATGTACGATTACAGACCCATACGCACCAACGCCAACGCCAAGGTTGCGGCAATGCTGCTTATGGCGGCGGCAGTGATCGCCTTTGTGGGATCGGGGCTGGTGCCCAAATATCCTTCCATACTGCAATGTATCGGGCTTTGCTTACTCATTCCCGTCATACAAATTACCGCACGGTATTTGATTTTGCAGTATCTTTACCGTTTGAGAACCTATGATGACGGTAGTGCCGACCTTGAGGTCTATACCTATCGCGGCGGCTCGCGCATGCAACTTGTTTGTCGCGTGGGGCTTGCCGAAATTACGGCGGCAGCGCCCCTAACAGAGGGAAATCGCCGCGCGCCCAAGGGGCTCAGGCGCTACAATTATCACCCGGATATGAAGCCCGGAGTGGGGATCGTTCTTTCGATCACCAACGGTGACGGAGATTGCGAGCTGCTGCTTTCACCCGACGCGTATTTGCGCGAGGTGCTTGAGGGTGCGGCAAAAAGAAGCGTACAGGAGCAATAACAGGAAAGGAGGGGGATTTGATGCAAAAGACCGATTTTTTACCCGTTAGTCGGGCAGATATGACGGCGCGCGGCTGGGATGTGCCCGATTTTGTATATGTAACGGGTGATGCCTATGTCGATCACCCCTCCTTTGGCGTTGCCATTATTTCGCGCGTGCTGGAGGCGGCGGGCTATCGCGTGGCAATTCTTTCACAGCCCGATTACAAAAGTGCAGAGGCGTTTCGCGAATTTGGCAGACCCCGCCTTGGCTTTCTCGTGACGGCGGGCAATATTGACAGCATGGTGGCGCACTATACTGCCGCCAAAAAACGCCGTTCTACCGATTATTATTCACCCGGCGGCAAAATGGGCAATCGTCCCGACCGCGCGGTGATCGTGTACTGCAACCGCATCCGTGAGGCGTATGGCGACGTGCCGATCATTCTCGGTGGGCTTGAGGCATCACTGCGCCGCTTTGCGCATTACGATTATTGGGATGACAAGGTCAGGAGATCCGTGCTGGTAGACGCACGTGCCGATATTTTGACCTATGGCATGGGCGAGAATATCCTGTTGCGCATTGCCGCCCTGCTCGATCGCGGTGTGCCCGTCAAAAAGATCCGCGACGTGCGCGGCACGGTCTATCTTTGCGGGCGCGAGGATAGCGTGCACTATCCCGTGGCGGCGGCATTTGAATATAACGAATTAAAGGTGGATAAGCGCCGCTATGCCGAGGCGTTTGGCGTGCAGTATCGCAACCAGGACAGCATCAGCGGCAAGGCGATCGTGGAATATTACGATAACAAGATGCTGGTGCAAAATCCACCCATGCCACCGCTTGAGCGCGAGGAGCTTGACCGCGTGTACGCCCTGCCCTTTGCGCGCACCTATCACCCCATGTATGAAAAAGAAGGTGGTGTGCCCGCCATAGAGGAGGTGCGCTTTTCTGTCACCCACAACCGCGGCTGCTTTGGCGCGTGTAACTTCTGTGCGCTTGCCTTTCATCAGGGGCGCACGGTGCGCTCGCGCAGCATTGAAAGCGTTGTTGAGGAATGTAAAAAGATCACCGAAATGCCCGATTTTAAGGGCTACATTCATGATGTGGGAGGGCCGACCGCCAACTTCCGCGCGCCCGCGTGCGACAAGCAGTTAAAGTCGGGCGTGTGCACCAACCGCAAGTGTTTGGCGCCAACGCCCTGTAAAAATTTAAAGGTCGATCACAGTGAGTACATCAAGCTGCTTGAAGCGATCGAGGCGCTGCCTAAGGTGAAAAAGGTGTTTATCCGATCGGGTATCCGCTTTGATTATCTGCTCGCCGATCCCGATGAGAGTTTTTTCAAAAAACTTGTGCGCGATCACGTCAGCGGACAGCTGAAGGTTGCCCCCGAGCATTGTGCCGACGGCGTGCTGGATGCCATGGGCAAGCCGCATTTTGCGGTGTATGAAAAATTCCGCCGTCGCTTCTTTGAACTGACAAAATTGATGGGCAAGGAGCAGTATCTGGTGCCCTACCTCATGTCGAGCCACCCGGGCAGCACGCTTGCCGATGCGGTTACGCTTGCCGAGTGCCTCAAGCGCGACCACTACGCACCCGAGCAGGTGCAGGATTATTATCCTACCCCCGGCACCGCCTCTACCGTAATGTTTTATACGGGCATCAACCCCCTTACCATGAAGCCTGTGTTTGTGCCGCGTGACTATCACGAAAAGCAGCTGCAGCGCGCGCTTTTGCAATTCAACCGCCCGCAAAATGCCGATGCCGTGCGCGAGGCACTGAAAAAAGCGCACCGTGAGGATCTTATCGGTACAGCGCCGCACTGCTTGGTGCGCCCTGCCGCAAGTAAGGCGCAAGCAAAGGGATACCAAAACGAGGGCAAACGGGGTGAGAAATCAAGCAATTCCATGGAAAAGGGCAGGAAAAGCAACACGCGCCAAGTGCGCGCACAAGCCCCCAAGCAGGGCAAGAAGCAGGTAAAAAAAGGAGATAGCGTGCACCCCAAACAAAAAAGGCGTTAAGGATAACGGATATTTCCAACCCCGTGGGGCTGTGCACCGTCTTGACAGTGCACAGCCCCACGTGTTATCATACTATTGTCGCGACACACCTTTTGTCGCATATACTCGGAAAAGGAGGGCATTTATGAGCAATTTGTTTGATTATCTTACATGGCGTGGCGATCTTTCCTTTGGCAATGTTTCGCTTTGCCCGGTCGATGCGCTGATCTTTTCCATGCTTGCTTATATGGATTTTGAGGGAATTGTGCCGCGAGAGGCAGGTGCCCAGCCCGTGCGACTTTCAGAGGCGGCAAGGGCGTATTTTGCACGCCCCGGGGTTGCGGCAAAAAAGATAGATGCCAATCACGAAAGGCTGTTGCGCGTTTTGGCACAGTCGGGGCGGTTTGGCTCCTTGCGCATGCTTGGCGCAAGAAAGGTGCTTGACCGTGCCGACGGCATGCAGTTTGGTGCAATATCCTTTTTGCTGCCTGGGCAAAATGTGTTTGTTGCCTTTGAGGGAACAGACGATACGCTCGTTGGCTGGAAGGAGGATTTCCGCATGAGCTATGAGTGCCCCGTGCCCGCACAGCTCATGGCGGCGGCGTACCTGCGCGAGGTCGCCGAGGCGCATCCCCTGCGCCGCATTTTTGTGGGAGGCCACTCAAAGGGTGGCAATCTTGCCATGTTTTCCGCGGTAAACGCAGGTGAGCATGTGCGCTATCGCATTCGCGCCGTTTATAATAACGACGGGCCCGGCTTTTGCGACAGTACGATCACGGGCATGGCGTACGCGGAGTTGCGCGATCGCGTTTATACCTATTTGCCGCAGTCCTCGATCGTGGCGGTGCTGCTTGAGCACGATACCAATTATAAGATCGTAAAAAGCAGCAACAAGGGGCTGTTACAGCACGACGGATATTCCTGGGAAGTACAGGGAAACGACTTTGTATATACCAAGGAGCGCACCGCGTTTGGCAAAAGGACCGAGGCGGTGGTGGATCACTTTGTCAGTGTGACCAGCCCGGAGCGACGCAGGCGCTTTTGCGAGGCACTGTTCGGTATATTAGAGGCATCGGAGCAGGATACCGTATCGGGTATTTTTGGCGGAAAGCGGCAGAGCCTGCGCAATATCATGGGTGCGTATGCCGATCTGCCCGATGAGGTGCGCACCCTGCTTACCGAAACCATTGCCGTGCTTGGCGCAGGACAGCGCTTGCAAAAGGAGAAGGAAAGACTGGCGCTGCCTAAGGGAGAAAAATCATCATAAAAGAGTAAAAGCCGCACACGGCACAGCATTTTTTTGGCTGCGCCGTGTGCGGCTTTCTTTTTGTATAACGAAAACCACTCGATATGTCGCCTCATGCTTCGCGTGGCTGTGGAGAGGTTAACCGATGAGAATAAAAAGAATAAAGGATGAAGAAGAAAATAGAAAAGAGAGATCGTAGGGACAGGCGTCCTCGACTGCCCGAGAAAACAAAGGGTAAAAGCAAGCGTTGGATTAGCGGATAGATATTACGGTATGATCGGTAAGGGAATTTTCCAAGGATTAATTTCGCCCCAAAACGGACAGTCGAGGACGCCGCAACGGTTTGCGGAGCTAACCTTGACGCACTCGGCATAGCCGAGAGCACCTGTCCCTACATAAAAACAACAAAAATGCAATTTTGCATTCTTGGGATAGGGCATATGTCCGAAAATGAAATACCCCGCTACGCGGGGATATTTATTAGGTATCGCCTTGACGGCAAAGAAAAAATGGGATATACTAAAGGCGAGGTGAGAGCATGAATAATTTGTATATGGCTTGTCGCGCGCTTTATGAAAGCGCTTTCCCCGGGTCGCCAAAGGCGTGGGATGATGCCTTGTTTCGCCATGTGATGCCCGAGCACTTGCGCGTGATCCGTGAGGGGGAAAAGCCGCTTTCTATGCTGTTTTCGATCCCGTATTCTATCCAAACCGAGCAAGGGTGCTTGGAGGCGCGGTATCTTTATGCCGTGGCAACCGATCCCGCCTATCAGGGAAGGGGTCTTGCAAAGCAACTGCTGCGCGAGGTGGCAGATGAGGGCTATCCTGTGTTTTTGCGCCCCTCAAGCGAAGGGCTTTTTTCCTTTTATCAAAAGGCGGGCTTCTCGCCCATATCTCCCATGCGCACCGAGGTGGGCGCTGCCGCCCATGGCGACGTGGCGGTGCTCCGCCACTTATCTACAGAGGAGTATCTCCTTGCACGCACTGCGTTTTTGCCTAAGCCATATGCTGAGCCGACGCCTGCGTTCCTTTCGCTCGGCTTCTCGCTTGGCGGCGCGGTGATGCTTGAAAATGAGTTTGTTGCGTTTTACGAGCGCCGCGGGGATCTGGTTTGGTTTAAGGAGTGGCTTGGAAATTGCGAATTCGCACCCCGTGCGGCGGCTTTTCTTGGTGCCGCGCAATACAAGCTGCGCACGCCCGATGCGGGCGGAAAGCCCTTTGGCGTAGGCATTGGTGTGCCACAAGCGCTTGCCTTTTCCATTGCACTTGATTAAACAACGACATAAGATATAAAGGAGGGGTGGAAATGTCAGACCGCATCATTTTACATTGCGATTGCAATGGTTTTTTTGCGTCGGTTGAAATGCTTTCCCGCCCCGAACTCGCACATGTACCTATGGCGGTTGCGGGGGATCCCGAAAGCCGACACGGCATCATCCTTGCCAAGAATGAAATTGCCAAGGGCTATGGCGTTAAGACCGCCGAAACCATTTGGCAGGCAAAGAAAAAGTGCCCCGATCTTGTGCTGGTGCCGCCGCATCATGAGAAATATCACGAGATCTCGCGCCGCGTCAATGCGATCTATCTTGATTATACCGATCTTGTGGATCCCTTTGGTATTGATGAGTCCTTCCTTGATGTAACGGGCAGCATGCACCTGTTTCCGTTTTCCCCACGTGAGCTTGCCGATGTGATCCGCGCAAGGGTAAAAAGTGAGATCGGCATTACCATTTCGGTGGGGGTAAGCTTTTGCCGCGTGTTTGCAAAGCTTGGCAGTGACTATAAAAAGCCCGATGCAACTACCGTGATAAGCAGAGAGAATTTTAAGGATATCGTATATTCCTTGCCCGTATCCGACATGCTGTATGTTGGACGGCGCACGGGAGAGCAGCTTCGCGCGCTCGGCGTGCTTACCATAGGTGATCTTGCCGCCGCTGACCCCGTCAGACTCAAGGGGCTGCTTGGCGAGGCGGGGGAAATGCTGTGGAGATATGCAAACGGAAACGATCACGAGCCCGTTTGCTCTTATTATGAGCGCAAGCGTCCGAAGTCGGTCGGCAACGGCATGACCTTTCGCCGCAACATCGTTGGCGAGGGGGAGATCCGTGCGGGTGTTGTGGCGCTTTGCGATGCGGTGGCGGCGCGCCTTCGCGAGGAAAATTGCAAATGCACCGTGGTGCAGGTGCAGGTAAAAAGCCCCGATTTTCGCACCGTTCAGCGGCAAAAGACACTGCGGCGCGCGACGTGGCTGCAGCGTGACCTTGTGGAAAATGCCATGCAGCTGATCAAGGAAGCAAACGGCTACGGCAATATGATACGGGCGCTGACCGTGACTGCATCAGGGCTTGTGGGACCCAACGAAACCGAGGAGCAGCTTGATATGTTTGCTGTTGACGATGTGCCGGATAAACGGGAGGGCGTGGAGGATGCGCTCCATGCCATTCGCAAAAGATTTGGCAGATCCAGCATACGCCTCGGGTACTATCGGCAGCCCGACAGCGCGCCCGATGACCACGGGGAAGCGCAAAAGAATTCTTGACACGCTTGGCTGTTTGTGTTACAATAAACGCATTATTTTTTGATAGAAAGTGAGTGTTTGATACCCATGCGAAAATCAAGCGGCCTTGTTTGCTGTTTGTTGGCGGCACTTTTCTGGGGCACCACCTTTGTGGCGCAGGATGTTGCCGCTAAGACCATTCCCGCATTTACCTTTCTTGCACTGCGCTCCTTTGTGGGTGCGGGGGCATTGCTTGCGGTTTTTCTTGTAAAGGATCATATCAATAAAAAAAGAGGCACGTTTGTTCCCCCAAAAAAGGGAGCGCACAAGCGCACCCTCATTGGCGGTACGTTTTGTGGGCTTTTTTTGTGTGCCGCCTCGGCACTGCAGCAGCTTGGCATTGCGGGCAATACGGGCTCGCCCGGTAAGGATGCCTTTATTACCGCGCTTTATATCGTGTTTGTGCCGGCGTTTGGACTTTTGCTTGGCAAGCGCGCGGCGCCCCACATTTATGGATGCGTGGCGGTGGCTTTGGGTGGCTTGTGGCTGCTTTGCATGAACGGTTCCACGCTCACCACAGGCGACGTGCAACTGATTATCTGCTCGGTTTTGTTTGCTTGTCAGATGCTGCTGGTGGACCATATCGGTGATAGCGTGGATGCAGTGCGCCTGTCGGCAATGCAGTTTTTTGTGGTTGGCGTGGTTTCCACTGTGTTTGCCATCATTCTTGAGGAGCCGACTGTTGCGGGCGTGCTCACTGGCTGGTGGACGGTGCTGTATGCGGGAATTTTCTCCTCGGCGGTTGCGTACACGTTGCAGATTGTGGGGCAACAGCGCACACCTGCGGCGCTGGCAAGCCTTGTTTTAAGCCTTGAATCGGTGGTTGCCGTTATCGCAAGCATGATCGCGCTTCGGCTTTACCCCACGGGCACCGAGGTGCTTGGTATGGTGCTGATCTTTGCCGCCATCATCGTGTCGCAGATCCCATGGCGCACGTTTAAAAAGCCCAAAACGGTAGAATGACCGTATCAAAGCCCCGCTGCAAAAGCAGCGGGGCTTTGTCGAACAGTTTTTGCAAGGAATTTCAAAAGATTGCTTGACAAGTGCTTGGATTTTATATATAATAAGATAGTCCGCAGGCATAGTCTAGTGGTAAAACCCCTGCTTCCCAAGCAGGAGATGCGGGTTCGATTCCCGTTGCCTGCTCCAAAGCAAAAGGGGTGCCGCATGGCACCCCTTTTGCTTTGGAGCAGGCACGCGAACCCGTTTTGCGCGCAAAAAGAATAAAATTTGATGATATTGCGGTACGCGCAAAAGCGGGTGCGTTGAAGCGGCAGAGCCGCTTCGCCAAGGTTGCCTTGACGGCTAAACGCCGTCGCGGACCGTCGAGGACGCCGGTCCCTACGGGTGCAAATCTTACAATTCCCACCAAACGGACATAAAACGCCGTTTTGCAAAAAACGCTTGAAAGGAGAGCGTTCGTATGATAGAAAAGGCATATCTTGAAATCACCAATATCTGCAATCTCTCCTGTCTGTTTTGCCACAAGACGGGGCGAGAAAAGCGGCAAATGACCGAGGCGGAGTTTGAGAGTCTTACCGACCGTCTTTCGGGCGAGGTAAAATACCTGTTCTTTCATTTGATGGGAGAGCCGCTTTTGCACCCGTTGCTGCCCCAATTTGTAAAGCGGGCAAGGGAAAAGGGCTTTTTGCCCGCCATTACCACAAACGGCACACTCCTTTCAAAAAGGGGCAAGGAGCTGGTGGATGTCGCCCCCTATAAGATCAGTATTTCTCTGCACGCGCCTGCCGCAAACGCGGCATTTTCCGATGTGGGCTACCTTTCCTCTTGTATTGATTTTGGCAAGGAGATCGCCAAACGGGGCACGATCGTTGCGTTTCGCCTTTGGAATATCGGGGGTGCGGGCGAGAGTGAGAATCAGGCGGTTCTTGCGGCACTGCATGATGCGTTCCCTGCGCAGTGGGAGGAAAAATGGAGTGGCTGGCGCCTTGCGCACAAGGTGTTTCTTGAATGGGGAGAGGAATTTGATTGGCCCGATATGAATGCTCCTGCGATCGATGCGGATACCCCGATCTTTTGCTATGCGCTCCGCAACCAAATCGGCATTCATGCAGACGGCACGGTGGTGCCCTGCTGTCTTGATGCTGACGGCGTGCTGTCGCTTGGAAATTTACATGAGCATTCACTTTCTGAGATATTGCGTTCTCCCCGCGCCCGTGCCATATACGATGGCTTTACCGTGCACCGCGCCACCGAGGAGCTTTGCCGCCGCTGCGGCTACGCGCGCAGATTTAAAGCATAAATAAAAGAGCGCTCCTCGTTTTTGAGGAACGCTCTTCATTTTTTGTGGAAAACAGGCTCGCTTACCGCAGTGCCGAAAGGATCGTGTCGCCGCCCATCATAAAGGCGAGCGCTACACACATAGTGACACAGCCGATGATGTTTTTGAGGGAAAGCTTTTCCCCAAGAAACAGGTAGGAGCAAAGGACGCTGAGCATGAGCACCGCGGAGTTATAGAAGGTGTAAAGCACGGCAAGGTCGACCTTGCCAATGACAATGGTAAGAATATGGATGGAGCCCGCGACAACAAGAGATGCGACAGTCAAAAGGGCAAGCGAGCGGCGTGATTGCTTCATCACTGCGGGGAAGCTCTTTTTTTGCTTCACTAAGAGCATGGCAAGCGAGCAAAGACTGCACACCCCAAAGGTGATGGCTACCATTTCCTCCTTTTGCTCCACCGCTGTTAAGCGCTGCTGCACGTCTAGCAGTGAGCCGAACGCGCCGTTGCCGATGGCAAGCAAGGATACGGCAATCCAAAAGCCCGGCTTTTTTTCGGTGTGGCTGCCCTTATCGCTGATAAGGTAAACACATACCAGCACCACCAAGATGCAAATGATTGCAAGGGGTGTGAGTGTATCGCCAAAGGTGATGGCACCCGTGAGCGTTGGGATGATAATGCCGCCTGCAATAGAGAAGACCATAAGCACCGAGTAGGGCCCTGTTTGCGAAGCCTTGATGATGGTGGTGTTATACAGCAGTAGCGCAAAGCCGTTGAAGATACCAAGCAGCCACGTCAGGGGCGATGCCACAAAGTGGAAGCCACACATGAAAAGCGAAACCACCACAACGGTAGCGCCGCTAACGGTGCTGAAAACGGGGGATGCATGGCGCGGATCGCCCGGATATTCCGCCGAAAAAAGTCTGGTTAAAAAGGATTGCGCGGTGTAAAGAAGCACGACCACGCCCATTAAAATATATGTCATAGTATCACCTTACTTGCCGCAGGAAAATATCTTTTTGGCTGTTTATTTAAAGATCATTCCAAGAAAATTATAGCAAAAACAGAAAATGATTGCTATGGATGAAACGTAAAAAAATTGTAAAAAACGATAAAAGTTTTTGCAATATGCGGCAAAATGACTTGATTTTTATTGATTTTACATGTTACAATAGTATTGCATAAGCGAAAGGGAGGTGGTCTTAATGGCAGATACACGCATGGAGCAGGTGCTTGACAGCTTTTCGCGCCTTACGCAAATCAATGTGGCTGCGTATGATGCACAGTTTCGGTGTATTTACACCAGAATCAACAATGTGGGCTTTTGCTCTGCCGTGCATGGATCAAGGGAGTGCCTTGCGCGTTGCGTGCAGTCTGATACCGTGGCACTGCGGCAAGTGAAAAAAACGGGAGAGCCTTATCTGCACACCTGTCCCTTTGGGCTTACCGAGCTTGTTTTTCCCGTCAGGGGTGAGGGCGGAATCGTTGGGTATTTGATCGTTGGTCCCACCGTAAGTGTGTCGACCACATCAAACGACCGCGAGCTCTGTCACCTTGTTTGTCTTAAGAGCACGCATTTCAAGGAGGAGGCGCTTTTGGCTGCTGCCGGTAAGCTACCGCACTGTACCGATGCGCAACTTGAGGCGCTTGAGATGATGGCATTTGTTGTGAAGGAGCACATTGAGGGCAACCGTCTGCTGCTACCCGACCGACAGACACCCGGGCAGCTGGTGCGCACCTACGTTAAGAAGAATCTTAGTGAAAAGATAACCCTTTCAAAAATGAGCAAAAATCTGCATTGCAGCACCGTGACATTGACCGAGGCATTTCGCCGTGAGTTTGGCATGACGATCATGGAGTACGTTTTGGCAGAGCGCATGAAGCTGGCGCGTCGGCTGCTGCTGACGACAGCATCGATCACCGAGATCGCATACAGCTGCGGCTATCCCGATGTGGAATATTTCTCAAAATGCTTTAAGCGTGAAAACGGCGAGCTTTCTCCCACACAGTGGCGCAAAAAGCAGGGGGAGGCACAGCATAATGCCGCACCCGAGGCACCAAAATAACACACTGTTTTGCCCATTTGCAAAATTTAATCGGATTGAAGAATAGTTTTGCCCTTCGAATATAGGCCCCTGTAAGCCGTTGGCTCGCAGGAGCCTTTTTGTATAGATGAAATTCATGTGCATGAAACATCATAAAAATATTTCGCAATAAAAATTTTAAACCGGACAAAACCTGTCCTATTTGGATGTTAATCTATAGGTGCAGCTGCAAAATACAATCAAGGAGAATATTATGAAAACTATTTTTGGAGTTAGTTCAATGTTACCGTCTAACCAAAAACTAAAAAACGGGTACACAATGTATGACTGGGTTATGAGGCAAAAGTGCTTTCCTACATTTTGGGGAAGAGGCCTTTTAGGGCCTCATGCCATTACCGAAGAAGAAGTGGCTTTTTTGCGATCTAAAAATTGCAAGATTATGCTTGTTGTGCAGGATTTGACCGAGGCAGAGGTTTCGGGCTCTAATGGGGTAAAGGAAGCGTTTCGCGTGGTGGAAAGCGCAAGAAAATTGAATGTCCCGCAGGACAACAGCGTTACCATTTTTGCGGAATTTAAGCCGGATTGGAGTGTAAATCATAACTGGATGATTGGCTTTGCCGGGATTCTTTCCATGAACGGATACATCCCCGGATTTATTGGCAACACAGATTCGGCAAAAAATTTCAATTTTGATCGTCAATGCAGTCACTATGTACAAGCTACCGAGAAGGTGAATCAGTTTGGTGCAGTCTATATGGCAACAGAACCAAAATGCAGTAAACCGCCGCAAAAGTGGAAGCCTTTTTGCCCCTCTGCTTTGAATCGTGAGGACATGCATTTGTGGAAAACAGGAACCACGACATTTGACAAATTTGTGGTGGAAGACATTTATGCACGCGACAAAGCCGTGCTTGACAAAATTTGGTAAAGGAGATATAATGAAAATGACAGCAGAACAGTATAATAATGTTGTAAAATGCACGATGAAGCGAGAGGAATTCCCTAAAGGTGCAGATTCATTTGAGCAAGCGCGTGTTATTTTTAAAAATTTGGGCGTTGCTTTGCCGCAGGGAACCAGAAGGCAAGTTTTAGATCTTTTGCAGACTAACGACTATATGGGGTGGAGGTCATGTACGGCGCAAGAAGCACAACAGTATGCAAACAAAGGTGTCGCAGCCATTGGCGTTGGGGAAGACCGTATGGTAATTCTTGCCGCAGTAACAGAAGAGAATGAAATTGAAGAAACTGTTGCGGCAAAAACCCCCATGGTGATGACACTTCAGGCGGATGCTATTACCGACGCAGCTCCAGATCTTGCCTTTTATGCCTACAGTTATGACACAACGACCACGCAGTCCTCGACGGATACTACAGAATCGGTGGATCAATACCGTGATGTATATACCTATGAATTGGTACATATGTTTGGCTTTTCCCAAAGCACCGCTTTGCTGATTCGATCCTTGTATGATAAGATGGATCAAAAATTCCCGTCGGACTCTAAGTTGGAGAGAGCTTGGAAATGTGCCCGACTACTGGGGGGGATTGAATATGGAAATGAAAATGAAAGCATTCTTATGCAAACATTATGGAAACAATTCGCAGGAGAAGTATGTTCTATAGGAGAAGAGCAAGCCTATTTTATCACCACATTGGGTTATACTTTGGAAGAATACGATCAATTGACGATTGATATTCACTCGCAACATAATAATAGTACAACTTCTGATTTTGTACATATGCAAATGGCTTTGGCTACAAGATTGGCGTATTTATTAAACAAACAGAAAATTTTGGCGGATATTGCCGCTATATTTGTTGAAGAAGATGCTGCTTATGTTGGTGGTTGGTTGGGTGATACATCACTTGCTCGTGTGGGCTTTGAGCCTAGCATGCGTAATGCTGATTATTGCGCGGATCTGGATGCAGAAAATCTTTATCATTTCATCCTTGACAAAGGTAATTCAATTAGCGGATTTAATTATTATTTTTCTACCGTGCCGCACACTTATGTTACCCGTATAGATTTGTTTTTGATTTATTTAAGTTATGATTTTGTGCAACAAAAGGTGTTTTGGTATCTCGGAGTGAAAAATGAAGAAGACCCTATGGGCATTATCAAGCAAAGATACCCTGATACGTATAATTTTTTGTGCAGTATTAGAGACAGACGATCCACTATGGCAGAATATGAATAAATCTTGATTTGGAGAGAACCATGAAAACCAAAAAACGAATGTTATACGCAATGTATCTCACGGTGCTTTTTCTCACATTGTGTGTCTTTGTTGTCAGTATAATGGGGGCTTTGTTTGAACCGCCGGCACCGGGCGCGAGTGGTCTGTTGCTTGCCAGAGGATTGGCTGTGTGTATTATATGCATACTGTTTATTCCCCTACTGATTGCTGAATTTGAAATCTTTTACTGTGCAAAATATTTTTTGCTTACAAAGCGAAACAAAAAAAGCATAGAATCTTGCGTTAATATCGTTTTTTGCGTGCTTTCTGTGGTACTACCGTTATTTGCAGCCGCGGCTTGGTTGTTTTGGCGGAGAATTGTTGACGATGTGTCATTTGCAATCCTTTTGCTTTGGATGCTCGCAGAACCGATATATAGATTGCTGCATTTATTGTACACCAAGCTTCTCGGGGCACAACCGCAACTGCAGTCTTGCAGCACAGAAGGGAGAAATTTATGAGCGATAAAGCCAAAAAAATTGTTTTAAACGTTTCTTTTACCACCCTTGTGTTGCTGACGGTAGCTGCACCGTTTATTTGCTGGAATTGCATAATCGATGCCGTGCGCGCCACGACTGATCCTGAACCGATATTGGCCGTTGCACCGATTTTCGGGGTTGCCATGCTCGTCTTGGGGATTACACTGCCCCTGTTAATTGCGAGCTTTGAAATATGGCATTTGATAAAATGCCGTTTGTTTTCGAGTCGGCGATTGCGCTTTGAATCTGTTTTGAACAGGGTTCTTTGCAGGCTATCGATCTTTTTCCTGCTGCTTGGAATTGTTTATGTTTTGTTAGAGTTAAGCGGGAGTTTTATGAATGTTGATTTTCTGTTTGCAAGTGTAATGATTTGGGAAGCTGTGTATTTGCTGTTTCGCGTAACGTATTTTATTGCATACACCGTGATCGCGTGCAGGGAAAAAATAGTGAAACAAAAAGGGCAAGATACGACGTTACGGGCTTGCGAATAAAAGCAAGGGGGCTGCTTCAAATGCTAATGCACTTGAAGCAGCCCTTTTTCTGTGTGTTAAAAAACTACTGTGTTAGTTTTTCTCGCTGTTATCTTGCTTTTTATTGGTCGGCTCAAAGTTGCCAAGCGTGGCTTCACGTGCCTCGCGGTCAAGTGCTTGGAGCGCGAAATTACCGAGCATTGGCGCACTCACGGCAATATTTCTCATGACGTTTTCTTGCTTTTTACGGTCTTCCATATTCTCACCCCCGAATTAGGATGGGCAGAGCGTAGCAATTTATACATGAAAATCCGGTGTAAAGGCGGCGCTTGCGGCATCCTTGCCTTGGGTAAAACCTGTAAAGCCGAGCCTTTCGGCTTCAAGAAGCGCTTGCTCGTATTCAAAGGTCGTAACGCGCCGCAAAAGATGCTTGGGGGCGTTTGGGGGTGCGAAATCGGGGGTATATTGGCGCATCAGTGAGAGCAAAATATCCGATACGGGCAGCGTTTTTGCCAAGGTGTTAAGCACGGCGGCGGTATCTGCTCTGCAGCCCGGCAAAACGAGATGGCGCACCACCATGCCGCGCTGCAGCATGCTGTTTTTGTCATAACGCACAGCGCCCACTTGACGGTACATTTCAAGGAGTGCGGCGGTGGCGACCTCCCTGTAATCCGCCGCGCTTGAGCAGGTTTTGGCAAGTGCCTCTGAAAAATATTTGAAATCGGGTAAATAAATATCAACCAATCCCTCTAAAAGCCGCAACGTTTCGGGACGCTCGTATCCGCTGCTGTTCCAAACCACAGGAATTTTTAGTTGTGGCTTGATGTGCTCAAGAACACGTGCGATGCGATCGGTATAATGCGTGCCCGTGACAAGATTTAGGTTGTGCACACCTGTGGCGGCAAGTGAAAGGAAAATATCGCCAAGTTCTTCTTCACTCACGCGCTTGCCCACGGCCTCACGGCTGATCTCCTTGTTTTGGCAAAAGATGCAGCCAAGCGAGCAGCCTGCAAAAAACACGGTCCCCGAGCCGTTTGTGCCGCTGATGGGCGGCTCCTCAAAGTGATGGGGGGCGGCGCGCGATACAAAAATATCGGCACCTACGTGGCACATGCCGATCTCATTTTCAAGGCGCCTCGCGCCGCATTGGCGTGGGCAAAGCATACAACGGGACATAGCAGTGCCCCCCTTTCACTTATTTTCCCCTTCATATTAGCACAGTACCTCAAAAAATTCAAGTTTTTTGCACGATCATGCACCAAAAGATAAAAAATATGGTAAAATGGTAGCAGTTATTTTTGGAGGTATGTCATATGAACAACAGTTGCTTTTCGAAAGCGGAGATCCTTTGCGTCGGTACCGAGCTGCTGATGGGTGATATCGTGAACACAAACGCGGCGTATATTTCTCGCCGTCTTGCCCGTCTTGGCATCGGTGTTTACCGTCAAGCGGTGGTGGGAGATAATCCCGCGCGCCTTGCCGAGGATGTGCGTGCGGCGCTCTCTCGCTCCGATCTTGTCATCATGTCGGGCGGTCTTGGTCCCACGTATGATGACCTCACCAAGGAAACGGTTGCAAGCGTGTTTGGGAGAAAGCTCACGATGCACGCCCCCTCCCTTGCCCGTATTGAAAGTTATTTTGCCTCCACAGGGCGCGTGATGACCGAGAACAACAAAAAGCAAGCCATGATGCCCGAGGGGGCGGTGGTGTTTCCAAACGATTACGGCACGGCACCCGCCCTCGCCCTTGAAAATGAGGAGGGCAAGGTCGTGGTCATGCTCCCGGGGCCTCCCCGTGAGCTTGAGCCGCTGTTTTGCGAGCAGGTAGAGCCGTATCTGAAAAAGCGTTGCGCCTCTATCATGGTCAGCCGCAATCTGCACATCATTGGCATGGGCGAATCGGCAGTGGAAAGCGAGCTGCCGCAGGAGATCAAGGATAGCACAAATCCGACGGTCGCCCCGTACTGCGTGCCGGGCGAGGTGCGATTGCGCGTGACGGCAAGGGATAAGGATGAGAGCCACGCCATGCGTCTTTGTGATGCTATGATAGAACGCCTTATGGCATTGCCGATCGGAAGGTTTGTATACGGAATTGACGTGCCCGATCCCGCGCATGCACTGGTTGGTGCGCTGATGGCGCGCGGCATGACGGTGGCAACGGCAGAATCCTGCACGGGTGGCCTCATTGCCAAAAAGCTGACCGACGTGGCGGGCTGCTCCACGGTAGTGGCAGGCGGTGCCGTCACCTATCAAACGCGTGAAAAGGAGCAGATCCTTGGGGTTGACCCCGCGCTCATTGCTACGCACACCGCGGTAAGCGAGCCGGTTGCTAAGGAAATGGCACAGGGTGTGCTTGCCCGCTTTGGGGTGGATCTTGCCATTGCCACCACGGGTTATGCAGGCCCCGGGGGAGGCACCGAGCAGGAGCCTGTCGGCACGGTATATGTGGCGGTAGCAACAAAAGATGCGGTCATCTGCCGCCGCCTTACCCTTGGCGCGCGTCGCGACCGCGCGTACGTCAGAGAAGTTGCCGCAGTACAGGCAATTTCGCAGGCGATCGGTGTGCTTGGCGGAAATTTACAAAAATCGTGAAAATTTTATCAATCATGCTTGACATTTCCTGTATGATATATTAGAATATAGACTGTAGTATTTTTCGCAGATTCAAGGACTCAGCGGAAGAAAGGAAAAAAACTATGGCAAAATTTCGCAAAATCGGAATATTGACCTCGGGCGGCGATGCCCCCGGTATGAACGCCGCCATTCGTGCTGTTGCCCGCAAGGCACTTGACGAGGGTGTGGAGGTTGTTGGCATTCTTGGCGGATATTCCGGCTTGATCAAGGATAATATCGTTGTGTTTAACAGAAGAACAGTATCCAATATCATTTCGCGCGGCGGAACGGTGCTGTATTCTGACCGTTGCCCCGAATTTAAAACAGAGGAAGGCATGCAGAAGGCGATCGAAACCTGTAAGCGCCACAACATCGATGCTATTGTTGCCATGGGTGGTGACGGTACCTTCCGCGGTGCTACGGATCTGACCAATCACGGCATTCCTACTATCGGCATTCCCTGTACCATTGACAATGATATTACCGCTACGGATTACACCATTGGCTTTGATTCTGCTATGAACACCACTATGAGCATGATCGACTGCCTGCGCGATACGTGTGAATCTCACAAGCGCTGTAACGTGGTAGAGGTTATGGGTCGTGACTGCGGTCAAATTGCGCTGTATACGGCATTGGCATCGGGCGCGGTTGCGGCTGTCATTCCCGAGGTGCCCTTTGATGAAGGTGAGTTTATTGAACGCATGCAAGAGCTTTTGGATGCGGGCAAGCGTAGCTTCCTTGTTATTGTTAGTGAGGGTGTGCGCGGTGCTAATGGGCAGAAATACGGCGAGCAGCTTTCTCAAAAGATCGAGAGCACGCTTGGCATTGAAAGCAGATTTGCACGCTTTGCACACGTTGTGCGCGGCGGTAGCCCCTCGTTAAGAGACCGCTTTACCGCAACCCAGATGGGTGTGCGCGCCGTTGAGCGCTTGCTGCAGGGTAAGAGCAATATTGTAATTTGCGATCGTGCAGGAAAAATTACCGATCTTGATATCAACTATGCACTGGTTGCCGACCGTATGTATAAGAACAAGCTGCAGCCGGGTGATCTTGATCTGTTTGGCGCAGACCAGATCGCGGATATGAAGGCGCTTGCGGCAAGACGCAGAGCAGACATTGATACCGTTTACGGAATGGTTGCCGAAACCAGCAAGTAAACCTCTACCAAGGAAAGGAACAGAGAATTAACCATGAGAAAAGTAACCATTATCGGTGCAGGAAATGTTGGTGCGACCATTGCTTATACCCTGGCAGTAGAGGGTGTTGCCAACGAGATCGTTATTATTGATATTAAAAAGGAAAAGGCTGAGGGAGAGGCGATCGATATCGGTCAGGGCGGACTCTTTTTCCGCGAGGACGTGCGTATCGTTTCGGGCGATTATGAGGATGCGGTGGATTCCGACATCGTTGTGATCACCTCGGGTATGGCACGCAAGCCCGGCATGACCCGTCTTGATCTTGCGCAGACCAACGTAAATATTCTTTGCAGCATTGCACCGCAGATCACCAAGTATGCACCCGATGCGATCTATCTCATTGTCAGCAATCCTGTTGACGTGATGACCTACGTGTTCCACAAGATCACCAATATCCCCGAAAGCCGCATTATCGGTTCGGGTAACAGCCTGGATACGGCGCGCCTTCGTTATTGGCTTGCAAGCCGCTTCAACATCAGCCAGCAAAACGTGCACGCTTATGTGTTTGGCGAGCACGGTGACTCCTCGTTTGTGCCGTGGTCACAGGCGGCGATCTGTACCACAATGGTAGAGGATTACTATAAGGCGCTTGAGGGCAAGGAGATCGATAAGACAGCTGCAGAGGAATACGTACGCAAGTCGGGCGCTGAGGTCATCAAGCGCAAGGGCGCAACCTTCTATGCAGTGGCGTGTGCCGCAGTGCATATGTGCAAGGTTATTTTCAGCGGTGTGGATACCGCGCTTTCGGTTTCGGTGATGATGCACGGTGAATACGGTGTGGAGGATGTTTGTCTTTCTACCATTTCTATCGTAGGTGAGGAGGGCATAAGAGCTCAAATTCCCGCAAAGCTTACAGAGGAGGAAACCGCAAAGCTGCATCACAGTGCCGAATGCCTCAAAAACGTGATCAATCAAATTACTTATCAGTAAGAAATAAACACAAAAGCCGCAGGCATTAGCCACGGGTGCTAAAGGACAGTTTAATAAAAATCAGCCTCGACAAGGAAACTCCCTGTCGAGGCTTTTGTCATTTGATAGATTATTCAATGCTCCACTTGCCTGAATATTCTGAAAGTTGTTTTTGAATCCTAATAAACTCTTCCGTAGTACGTATTTTGTCAAAAACACGGTTTGCCATTTTGTCAAGCAATTTTTTGGCTTCATTGTCCGAATCGCCGGTTGCCCAGTTGCCGCGTTCTATTCCGCGAAAAACAAGTGAAGTACACTCTTCGTTTATAGAAGTAATGAATTTTATAGCGTGTTCTGCTGCTGATTGTAGATGCTTCAGCGCCTTTTCATCGTCACTGTTTTTTGCATAATAAAAAGCTTGATCACGATGAGTGTCGCAAAGATGTGTGTGATAAAATCCAAAATCGCCGTTCTCGAAAAACAAATCCAAAAGTGCTATGCGTTTATCACGAAGAGCAGCATTTTCTTCGGGTGTATAAGCCATTTCTCCGGAATCGAGTTTGGTTTGCATCGAAAACAAACTGTTGGAGAGAAACTGAAGCAAAGTTGCAGCGTTACTTTGCTTGGAAGCATATCCCTTGTCGCCGGAATAAATACTGCTAAGTAGCATTTCTTGTGAAACAGCCATATAGGGCATTGATTCAGCCATTTTTACTGCCTCGTCTAATCTGCCAACATCACGATACGAAAAGCATAACACTTGAATTGCACTATGCCGCTGATGATCTACTGTGCTTCGTTCGAGAATTTTTTCTCCCCACTTTATGGCTTCCTCGAGATATTTACGATCTCCCGTAACATCCTTTTGCCAAGATGAGACATACATAAGATTATAAATAATGTCGCAGTTGTCGGGATATTTTCGAAGCCCATCATCCAGAATCTCACGAGCTTTCTCTAAATATCCTCGGCTTGAATACTTGTCTGCTTCATCGCAAATTGTTGAAATGGTTTGCTGTCTGCGTGTAAGATCAATGCCTAAAAGTTCATCAGAAGTAATATTAAAAAGATTACACAATGGAGCAATGAGAGAAATATCCGGCATTGCCATATCAGTTTCCCAACGGCTAATAGCTTGTGGAGAAATTGATAAAATTTCAGCAAGATGTTCTTGCGTCATATCATGCTTACGGCGAAGATTTTTAATTATTTTTCCAAAACTCACGATATAATCCTCCTACAAAAGATTTCTCAACCGGCTGTGATTATATTATACAATAAAACTTTTTAGCTGTCTATATCTCGTTAATTGAGAAAAATTCCATTTTGAATTGTTTTTTGTAGTTTTGTTGCACTACCACAATAGTGGTGAGTAAGTGCGCACTTGCAGGCAAACAAAAAGCCTCCCTTGTGTAAAGGGAGGTGGCACGGCGCAAGCCGTGACGGAGGGATTGTAAAGTTGAAATTTATACTAAAACAATCCCTCAGTCAGCTTCGCTGACAGCTCCCTTTACACAAGGGAGCCTCTGGCTGAAACCGTTTGTCTTTCTGTTACGTTATTGTAAAAACTGTCCTTAAGAATCCGAAGCATTGCCTGCGACTTTTTTATACAATTTTATCCCAAGAAATTCAGTATATCCTCAAGCACGGGGTGCAAAATTTCATCATTTGCAAACAAGATCTCGTGCTTGCTGCCCCATACCGTTTTCAGTGTGCAGTCAGGTAATGCGGTGGCAAGCCTTTTTTGCGCTTCGGGACAGACAAGGTGCTCGTGCTCGGCGGCATAGATGAGAATGGGGAGCGTGACGTTTGAAAGTGCTTTTTTATTTAGGATCTGCTTTGTCACGCCAAGGGCAGCGAGGCTCCACTGATAGCTGGGCGAGCCGCCGCGTAGCAAGGGGTGGCTGTTGCGCGATGTGTGCAGATAAGAAAATCTTGCGGGCGAGAGGGAGGAGGAGCTGTCAAAGCTCTCGTTTTCGTAATCTCTTTTTGCAAGAAAAATGGGGTGCTTCCCGCGCCCCAAAAGGGTGCAGGCGCGGCACAGTGCCATGGCGCCAATGCGGGTAAGCCCGCGGTATTGTAGGGAGATCATGGGTGCTGAAAGTATGGCTTTTTGAAACACGTCCCTGTGCTTTTCTAAAAAGAGCATAGCAATCGCCCCGCCCATGGAGTGTGCAAAAAGATACAGCGGTGGAGTGAGCTTTGCACAAGGCGCCGCAAGCACCGCCTCAAGATCTTCAACGTAGTGGCAAAAGCGGTCAATGTGTATGATATCTGCGCCGACCTCGCGCGCCGAGCGTCCGTGCCCGCGCTGATCATAAATAAGCACCGAGAGCCCTTCGCGCAGCAGATAGTAGACAAACTCGCGGTATTTATCGGCATTTTCCGAAAAGCCGTGCACCAGCACTACCGTGCCATGGGGATGGTCGGCTGTGTATTTTACGGCGTAAAGTGCGCCGCTGTCATGGGCGGCAACGGATAACACTTCTGCTCTTTGCGCAAGATAGGGCATAACGGTGTCGGTTATTTGCGTTTGGAACTCCTGCTCCTTGATAAATTCTCTCAAAGCCCTACCTCCCCCAAAATTAGCGGTGTATTTAGTATATAATATCGTGCCTATTTTGTCAATTTATGCGAGAAATAAAAAGGTATGACAAAAGCTTGTCATACCTCGTTATTTTAATTCTTGCTCGAGTGCTTCAAACAACGCCGAGCTGAAAAAATCACGGATGTGAATGTCGAGTCCATCGCAGATCTTTTTGATGGTTGAAATGGTGGTGCTGTTGTTCCTGCCGCTGATAATATTGTTGAGGGTAGATTGCGTAATGCCAGAGAGCGTTGCCATACGGTTGAGTGTGATGTTGTGCTGGTTGCACAATTCCAATATGCGCTTGCGTGTTGCCTCTCCGATATCCAATGCAGCACCTCCTCTTTTTAATCATTATTATTATTGTAACCTTTTTTGAAGGAAAAACTTAACTCAAAAGAGTTGACAATGCGTAATGATTGTGTTAAAATGAGTGTGGCGCTGAAAAAAGAAAAAGAAAATCTGCTTTTTCAAGGTGCGAGGCATCGATTGTCCTATTGGCAATATATAAAACATTTTAAGGAGAAAAAGTATGAAACCCGAATACGTAGCCCAAAAATCGATTGTAAAGGCATTTACCCCTCTTTGTGTGCTGTTCTTTTGGTTGGTGATCCCCACGCTTATCATTGTGTTTCGCATTATTGCGATCAAATGCGAGAGCTTTGAGTTTTACGGCGATCACGTGATCCATAAAAGCGGTGTGCTGAACAAGAGCGAGAATCGCAAGCCCTTTTTCCAAGTGAACGGTGTAAGCTTTAATCAAAGTCTCTTTGGGAGCATGTTCAATTATGGAAATCTTATCGTTGACGGCGCGGGGAAATGGGATTTTTCGCTTACGGGCATTAAAAATCCGCGTGCGCTGAAGGCGTATCTTGAAACCCGCGGCGCAAAGAAAGAGGATTTTCAAAATATTATTCACGGATAAGATTTTGCCTGAAAAAAGCGCAGGGAGCTGCATTGCAGCTCCCTGCGCTTTTTTCTTTTGTTTATCCAAAATCCTTTGAGTTATTATATTCGTCGATCAGGGCTTGGGCGTTTGAATTTGTATGTGTGAGAAACCACTCGTAAAGCGCGGGGTTGCCGTAGGTATCAGTCCAGCAGTTATGTCCGTTTTCGGGGTAGATCGTCAGTCTTGCGTTGCCGCCGCGCTTGTTTACGGCATTTACCATTTTTACGCTTTCCTCCACAAAGACCGCTTTGTCCCTTGCCCCGTGGAAAGCCCAAACGGGCACGTTCGCAAGCCTGCCTGCGTTCCAATACATACCGCCACCGCAAAGCGGAGCGATCGCGGCGAAAACTTCGGGCAGGCTCATGGCAAGCTGCCAGGTGCCGTAGCCACCCATGCTGTTGCCCGTGAGGTAGATGCGATTTTTATCGGTATAGGCTTGATTTGCAATAAAGAGTGCAAAGCGCGTGAGCGTTTCAAAGTGATCAAACCATGTGTTTTTGTGGCAAAGGGGCGCAACGATAATGAACTTGAAATCGGGCCATTTCTCGGGGCGGCGCAAAAACGAGTGTGTAACAATGTTGTTGATATCCTCGCCACGTGTGCCGGCGCCGTGCAGGAAAAAGAGAATGGGATACTGCTCGCCCTCTTTGTAAGTTTCGGGGAAGCGGACGGCGTATTGCATGCCCTCAAAGATATCTGCTTTGATGTTCACTCTGAATTTACCTCCATTGTGTCATGATAGGCTTAGTTTAGCACACGGCAAGGCGAAAGGCAACAATAAATATTGCTGTGTTTGCAAAGGATTGACATTTTTTGCGCCAAATGCGGTTAATATCCAAGCGCCTCGTCGATGAGAACAACTTCGATATCAGCGCCACTCGGCTTTTCCCAAAGCACGGCAAGCGCGCGGCAAATGCGTGCGTCGCTCGCGCAATCATAGCAGCGGTCGCCCTTGGCGGCGCAGGGCGTGGAAACACCAAGACGCTGTGCGTTTTTGGGTGCGGCGACGTTGCGCGCACGCCAAAGTGCCGCCTCATAATTTTCGGCAATTTTGTTTTTTCCTGCCACAAGGTACACCTTTTCGTGCCCGTAGAGCGTGGAAGCCACGCGGTTGCAGGTGCCGTCAATGTTTATAATTTCGCCGCTTTCCGCAATGCCGTTGACAGAGCTGAGATAGATCTTAGCGGCATTGCCTTGGTCGCGCAGCTCGGCGGCAGTGGTGCCATCCTTTATACGCCAATGCCAAAAGCAGGCGTTATGGGTAGAAAGGCTCTCATAAAGCCCCATCTCTTGCAGCGTCACCGACCCGCCAAACCCAACGGTTTTTCCATCAATTACGGTGTTTAAATACTTGCTTGCTTCGCTTGCCGTGTCAAACAGGGAAACGGTAAAGCCGCGCTTTTCCAAATTGCTTTTGATAACGTCAAAATTCATAGCATATCCTCACAATTCTTATATGGCATAGCCGCCGTCAACACCAAGGCATTGCCCTGTGATAAAGGAAGCACCGTTTGAGGCGAGAAACAGCACCGCCGACGCGACCTCATCGGGTGTGCCGATGCGGCAAAGCGGCGTTTCCTCGGCAAGCGCACGCATGGTATCGGGATCGTGCGCGGCGTTCATATCGGTATCGATCACACCCGGCTCCACGCAGTTTACCGTGATGCCCGAGGGGCCAAGCTCCTTGGCGAGCGCCATGGTAAGACCGCGCAGACCCGCCTTGGCGGCAGAATACGGCACCTCCATGGATGCCCCCGTCTTGCCCCACATAGAGCCGATGTTGATAATGCGCCCTTGTCCTGCCGCAATCATGGCGGGCTGTGCCTCACGCGAGAGATAAAAGGCGGCACTGAGATTGGTGTCGATCATTTGTCGCCAAGCGGCATCATCCACGTCGCGCGAAAGGGCGCTTTCTGCAATCCCTGCGTTGTTGATCAAAACAAGAGGCGCGCCGCCAAGCGCGTCGCGCACAGCGGCATACGCGGTGCGTACTGCCGCGGGGTCAGAGATGTCGCAGCAAAAGGGAATTGCACCCGTTTCAGCGGCGATTTTCGTTGCCGCCGCATGGTTGCTGTGATAAAAGAAGGCGACACGGTCACCCTGTGCGGCAAACGCGCGCACAATGGCGGCGCCAATGCCGCGCGAGCCACCCGTGACAAGAACTTGTTTCATAGTGGTTCTCCTTTGTTTGAGTATTCAAAAGCCTATGCGTTATTGAAATCTTGGGGGTCTTCTTACCTCTGCCGCGCTAAAATCCGCCTCAAGATACCGCATAAATTCCGCATGCAGATCGGGGGCTAGCAGTGTTTTGCCAAAGTCACAGACCAGTGTGAAAAGGTCACGCTGAGAGATCTTTTGCAGCGCGCGACCGTCTGCCTTGTTGCAGTAGTCAAGGAAGCCCTCGTAAAAGGAAAAGGGGGACGTGACGTGCGACAGGATAAAGTGCAGAGTGTGGGCAAATCGCCCCTTCTCATGCAGGCGGTCAAGGATGTCCGAAATGCCGTGCAGACGGTCAAGCTCCGCAAAGGATAGCCACTTGGTCGCAAGCACTGTATAGGGGGGTGTGGCAGAGTAAAGGATGCCGTGCTTTGCGGCATCGCGGCGAAGCGCCGTGCCGGGCAGGAGCTTGAGAAAGCCAAGCTGGAGCACGTCGCAATGCGGGTATGCCGCATCAAAGGAACGCGCAAAGGAGCGATAGTCCTCAAAGGGGAGCCCCGCGATAAGATCAAGGTGCACGTGCAGGTTTCCCGCCTCCTTCAAGCGCCTCGCGGCGGCAAGTGTATCAGTGGCACTTTGGTGACGGCTGATCGCCGCAAGTGTTTCCTCGTTGGTGCTTTGCAGTCCGATCTCAAGGCGGATCTTACCCTTTGGAAACTGCTTCAAAATGGCAAAGCTCTCCTCGTTAAGCAAGGATGCCGCGATCTCAAAATGATAGCATTTGGTGTAGCGCGGGGAAAGCAAGCCCTGCCAAATGGCATTGGCGCGCGCACGGTCAAAATTAAAGGTGCGGTCTACCAGCTTTACCGTTAAGGGCTGCGTAAATTTTTCAAACTCCAAGAGGTCGGCAAGTGTTTTCTCGGCACTTTTGGCGCGCACCCCCTCGGTTACCGAGGAAAGACAAAAGGCGCAGGAAAAGGGGCAGCCACGCGCGCTTTCATAGTAGACAAGTGCGGAGGGCTGCTCGTTTGGCGCGTAATGCGTGCCGCGTGCGGTAAATTGGGCATCGGGCGCGCCTTGCATCAGCTTTGGCAGTGCCTGTCCCTGCTTTAGCGCGGCGGCAAGCGTAACGATGGCGTGCTCGCCCTCGCCCGTGATAACGGTGTCAATAAAATCAAGCGAGGTAAAGCGTGCGGTATCAAAGGATACCTCAGGGCCACCAAAGACAATTTTGCAGTTTGGGCGCACTGTTTTAAGATCGCTTGCCAGCACCAGCATTTCCTTGATGTTCCAGATGTAGCAGGAAAAGGAGTAGAGCGCAGCATCTGCTTCAACCAAGCGCGCAAGCACCGAGGCGGTGCGGTCGCGCAGCGTTGCCTCGGTGCAGTGCACCGCGGTGTAGCCTGCCTCCTCAAGCGCTGTTTTCAGGCAACGCATGGCAAGATTTGAGTGGGCAAAGGAGCCGTTTAAAGTAAAAAGTTCAATCTTCATAGTGTCATTGTATCATGTAAACTGTGAATTGTAAAGAGAGGCATAAAAACCGCCCTCTTTTTTCATCAGCGCTTCGTGGTTGCCTGCCTCTATCACGTTTCCGTCCTTGACGACCAAAATCACATCTGCATTTTGAATGGTGGAAAGACGGTGTGCGATCACAAAGCAGGTGCGCCCTGCCATCAGCTTTTTCATAGCCGCCTGTATTTGCTGCTCGGTGCGGCTGTCAACGTTGGAGGTTGCCTCGTCAAGAATGAGCATGGGGGCATCGGCAAGCATGGCACGCGCGATGGTGATCAGCTGGCGCTGTCCCTTGGAGATGTTGACGCCGTCATCGGTGAGCATAGTGTCATAGCCGTCCTTAAGGCTTTCAATGTAATTGTGAATGTGTGCAGCCTTTGCCGCAGCGATCACCTCGTCGCGTGTGGCGTTCTCCTTGCCGTAGGTGATGTTTTCAAATATCGTGCCGCAAAAGAGCCACGTGTCTTGCAGCACCATGGTAAAGGCGCTGCGCAGCGATGTTCTCGTCGCGTCGCGCACGTCTACGCCGTCGACGGATACGGCGCCCTCATTTACGTCGTAAAAGCGCATCAAGAGGTTAATGACCGTTGTTTTTCCCGCACCCGTAGGACCTACGATCGCCACTGTGGTGCCGGGCTTTGCGTGCACGGTGAGGTCGTGCAGGATCGTTTTTTCCGCCACGTATCCGAATGTAACGTGAGAAAAGTCAACCTCGCCCTGCACGTCGGTAAGCGCGGTGGCGGTATCCTTATCCTTTGTTTCGGGCGCCTCGTCGATCAGTCGGAACACGCGCTCTGCCGCGGCGGTTGCCGATTGCAGTTCGCTGACGATATTGGCAAGCTCGTTGATGGGGCCCGAAAACTTGCGCGAATACTGCACAAAGGCGGAAACACCGCCAAGCGTGAGCACAAGGATCGGCGCGAGGGTCGGGGTGGTTTGCGTGAGCATATATAGAATACCGCCGCACACCGTAACAAGGGCAATCGAAAGATTGTTGATAAAGTTGACGGAGGGGCCGATCATAGCGCCGTGCCAATCCGCCTTATAATATGCTTCAACCGCGTCGTTGTTGCGCGCATCAAAGCGTGAAACGATCACGTTCTCGCGCGAGTAGGCGCGAATGGTCTTTTGACCCGAGAGCATTTCCTCGGCAAAGCCGTTCAGTTCTCCGAGTTTACGTGAGCGCGCCTTGAAAAGCGGACGGATGCGCTTGGTCTTGTAGCGGGTAAAGAGGACGGAAATGGGAATGGTAATGGCAAATACAAGCACCAACGGGGGCGAAATAGAGAGCATCATCACAAGTGCACCCACCACGGTAACGATGCTGGCAAGCACTTGCAGGATATCATGGGAAAGCGAGGTGTTTACCATATCGATATCATAGGAGATGTGGCTGATGATGTCGCCCGTGGCGTGCGTGTCAAAATACCCGACGGGCAGGGATGTCAGGTGCTCAAATACCTCACGGCGCATGGTGTAAATGATTCTTTGGCTAAGATTTACCATGATGACCGAAAGGATATAGGACAGCATTCCCGATACCGCGTAAAAGACGATCAAAAGACCGACAAAAAGCCAGACCTCCCCAAAATTGACTGCGCCCCGTCCCGGCTCAATGGCATCGATCGCCTTACCCGAGAGCATAGGACCCGCGAGGGCGAGGAGATTGGAGGAGAGCATGAGAAAGAGGGCAAGGATAACGGTTTTGGGATAACGGAGCAGGTATTTGCCCATGCGGCGCAGCACACGCACGCGATCGGCACCCGTTTGCTTTTGATCAACGACGGTGCTACTGAGGGACCTTGATTTGCCAAGTCCGCCGCCACCGCCGCCCATTTGCATATTATTCAAGGAAGGCACCTCCCATCTGCGAGTCGCTGATCTCCTTGTAGGCAGGGCAGGCGAGAAGCAGCTCCTCGTGCCTGCCCGCGCCGATCACCTTGCCGTGATCAAGCACCAAAATGTGATCTGCGTGCCGTACAGAGCTTACACGCTGTGCCACGATCACGGTTGTGGTGTGCAGCTCCTCGCGGATCGCGCGGCGCAGGGCTGCATCGGTTTTGTAGTCAAGTGCGGAGGAGGCATCGTCAAGCACAAGGATCTCGGGATTGCCTGCAAGTGCTCTTGCAATGAGGATACGCTGACGTTGACCGCCTGACACGTTTGTGCCCTTGGCGGTAAGCTGGTGCGCGTAGCCTTCGGCAAAGCTCTCAATGAAATCGGCGGCCTGTGCCAGCGTTGCCGCGCGGCGCACATCCTCCTCGGGAATGTCGCGCCCAAAACGGATGTTTTCCGCTACCGTATCGGCACATATAAAGTCGTTTTGCATCACGACACCAAACATTTGGTGCAGGCATTTTATATCCATCGCATAGATATCCTTGCCGCCTATGCGGATGCTGCCGCTGTCAATATCATAAAAGCGCTGCAGAATTGATAGCAGTGTGGTCTTGCCCGAGCCCGTAGCGCCGATGATGCCAAGCGTGCCGCCGCGCGGCAGGGTAAAGCTGACGTGAGAGAGGTTATCCTTTTTGCCGTTGTAGGAGAAGCAAACATCGTCAAACACGATAAAGGCTTGATCGTTATCGGCAAGCGGTGCGGTTGCAGTGCTTCTTGACGTGTCGGTTGCTTCCAGCACCTCGGCAATACGGTTGGCAGAGGCGGCGCTTTTTGTTGCCATGACAAAAATACGTGTCATGGCGGTCATAGCGCCTGACATGAGCGTAAAATATTGCAAAAAGGCAATGATGCGACCGGGGGCTGAGAGTCCGCCGTGCACCAGATACGCACCCACCAGAATGACTGCTACAAGCCCAAAGTTTAAAAACAGCGTCATCAAGGGCTGTGAAAGTGCCATGGTGATGCTTGCCTTGCGCTCGCAAGCGACCAGCCGTTTATTGACGCCATCATAGCGGCGACATTCGTATTCTTCCTTTGACAGAGCCTTGATCACGCGTACGCCCTGACAGTCCTCGCGCACTACGCGCACCATACCGTCAACTGCCTTTTGTGTTTGGCGGTAGAGCGGCAAGCCGCGGCGGGTAATGAAAAACACAGATCCGCCAATGAGGGGCATGGTCACGATCATGACAAGTGCTAAGCGCCAATCGAGGATCAGCGTGATCACCACACCGCCCGCCAGAAGGATAGGCACGCGCACTGCCATGCGCTGCATCATGCCGATAAAGTGGTGCACGTTGTAGGTATCCGAGGTCAGGCGGCTTTCGAGCGACGGCACGGTAAAGGTGTCGGTCTGGCGGGAGGACAGGTGCATGGTCGCCGCAAACAGATCGTGCCTGATGTGGCGCGATGCCTCCTTTGCCACCTTGGCGGCATTGCGGTTTGCAATGACGTTGCCGATCATGGCGCAGCACGCGGCGGCAATCATCGCAACACCCCACTTTAAAATATCAAACAGGCTGTGTCGCGGTACCACCGTGTCAAGAATGTGGCTGAGGATATAGGGCAGCAGCAGCTCAAACAGCGTGGCAAGCACCTTTACGGTAAGGCCAAATGCCACGGTGCGCTTGAGAGGGCGCAAATAGTGAAAGATGAGTTTCATTTGGTAAGCTCCTTCACTTTTTGCTGTGCGTTGGCATAGGCACGTGCCACCAGATCGGAGAAGACGTTCAGCTCCTCCTCGCTAAAGCCTGCGGTAATGATCCCATTCCACTCATGTGACATCTCACGCAAAAGGGGAAGCAGCGCGAGCGCCTTTTGGGTAGGGGATACCAGCAGCACGCGGCGGTCTCTCTCATCGGGCGTTCTGGTAACGTAGCCCTGCTTTTCAAGATATGCCAAGCGCCGTGCGACGCTGCTTTTGTTGACAAAGAGCGCATCCGATAGTGTATCCTGTGAAATGTTGGGATGATGGCAGATATAAAATAGGTAAGGGCGGTCGCAGGCGCCTATGCCTGTGTCCGCAAGCTTGGGGGTGCGCCAAAAGTTGCCGTAGCGAACGATGGCGCTCATTTTACTTAAAGAGTGCATGATAATGCTCCTGTTTGAATTAGTTGCACACGCAACAAAATATATTATAGCACGAATGTGTGCGTTGTCAATAGAATTTAAAAAAACAGGAGGTATTTTTTGCATAATCGGTGTGGCTTGCACATATAAGTGAATGAGGCAATAAACAAAGGAGGATTGAAAGATGGAAAATCAACTTGAAATGCCCAAGCAAGAAAGAAAAGAAGGGCGCCGCCCGTGGCGCCGTCAGATCGTGATCGCATGTGCCGTCATGCTTGTTGCCGTGGCGCTGGCTCTTAATTTTACGCTGTTTGGCGGTAAGACCGACACCACAGATCCGGGGGATGCGCCCACGGGTGATGCGCAAGGAAACAATGATGCCCAGACTAACACCGCGCTTGACGGATATTTCTCCGCCACGCAGGTCAGCCGTCAGCGCGCACGCGATGAGGCGCTTGAGGTGCTGCAAAGCGTGGTAGACAGCGCCGAGGCAGACGAAGCCACCAAAACAGGGGCATTGCTTGAGATTTCCGAGCTTGCAAAGGAGATGGAGGCAGAGGCAAACATTGAGGCAATGGTGCTTGCCAAGGGCTTTGAGCAGTGCGTGGCGATCCTCAACGGTGAGAGCTGCTCGGTCGTTGTAAACGGCGGGGAGCTGCAGCAAAATCAGATCTCTCAGATCAACGAGATCGTGTATGAGCAGGCAGGCATTCTCCCCGCAAACATACGTATCATAACCAAATAAACACATCCTCGGGTCAGCGGTGCCAAAAGGGCATTCGTTGACCCGAATTTTTATATTGCGGCATCTTCGGTTTCTTGACATTTTCGGTGAAATGTTATATAATGCTTTTGTACTTTATGAGGCTATCGTAAAAAAACGAGGAGAGATATATGTATAAGTTTTTGAAAATGCTTTTTCTGCCCCTGCTGCTCGCCTGCCTGCTTTTGCCCGCGCTTACTTCCTGCGGTGAGTGTAAGCACAAGGAGAGTGAATGGGTGGATGAGATCGAGGCGACCTGCTCCGTAGCGGGTACGCGTGTGAAAAAATGCACGGAGTGCGGCGCTGAGCTTGACCGTGAGCAATACAGCACCAATCATTTGTATGAGGAAGGCACGTGTATTTATTGCGATCGCACGCAATACGGTGCGGAATTTCTGGAATATCGCGAGATCACGCTTGACGGGGAAGAGGGATATGAGGTGATCGGCTACGGAAGCAGCAACGCAAAGGTTGTTGAGATCCCCGCGCTGAGAAACGGCAAGCCCGTGCTTTCCATTCGGGCATCTGCCTTTTCCAACAACCAGGTGATCACGGCGGTTACATTTGGTAAAAACGTAAAAGAAATCGGCGAGCGTGCGTTTTACGGCTGTGTGGCGCTTGAGAGCGTTACCTTTCATGAGAACAGCGAGGCTGCGCTGATCGGTGCCGCCGCGTTTGCAGAGTGCGGAAGACTGAAGGCGTTTGCCGTGCCCGCGGGTGTAAGCAATATCCCCGCACAAATGCTAAATGGCTGCGCGATGCTGGAAACGCTTACCTTGCACGGTGGCATCACCTCGATCGGCGAGAGTGCACTTGAGGGATGCGGTGCCATTACGTACAGTGAGGACGGCGGCGCAAAATATCTTGGCGCAGCCGATGTGCCGCATCTGCTGCTTGTTGAGATCACGGATAAAAGCGTGACTTCCTTTACCGTGCCTGCCGACACCAGAATCATTGGTACGGCGGCGTTCCTTGGTTGCACGGCGCTTGAGGCGATCACGCTGCCCGAGGGTGTGCTTTCGCTTTCTTCCTATGCCTTTGCGGCATGTACGGCATTAGCGGAGATATCGTTGCCTTCCACCCTGCAAAGCATCGGCGCCTATGCCTTTGCCGAGTGTGCGGCGCTTGAGGCGATCACGCTGCCCGAGGGTGTTGCGCATATCGGTGAAAAGGCGTTTTATAAGTGTGTTACGCTTGCCGCAATACAACTGCCGCGTGACATCAAGACCGTGGGCATATTTGCCTTTCTCCAAACGGCGCTGACCTACACGGAGTGGAATGGGGGCAAGTATCTTGGCAACACCGAAAACCCCTATCTTGTGTTGGTGGATACCGCAAGCGGCATTACGGCGCTTGCCGTTCATGACAGAACGCGCGTGATTGCAAACGATGCGCTAGCCGACAGTGACTGTGCCGCGGTTGAGTCGGTCACGCTGGGTGCTGATGTTATCACGTTGGGAGCAGGTGCTTTTGTAGGTTGTACAGCGCTTGAAGAACTGATTTTTTCAACGACCGAAGGCTGGAAAGTGGCTACCGTTTACGGGGAAAGCAAGATCGGCTTTATGGTAGAGGACAGCCCCTGGAATGCAGAGGCCATTACCAAGGGTGAGCTCAAAGGCTATTATTGCTACCGTTGATATTACAAAAAGAGATGATATAGGGGACAGGGAATTTTCACTCCCTGTCCTCTTTGCTTGTGCGCCTTGAAAAAGCGTGAAAACTGTGTAAAATCCATTGCAATGCTACAAAAAGTATGTTATAATAAATTAACTGTATTTTAAAAGGGGGAGAGCACATGCTGACAACGTTGCTTTCTGCGGGGCTTTGCGGTATAGACGGTTTTCTCGTAACCGTGGAATGCGACGCGCAGGAACGGCTTGGTGAATTTGAGATCGTTGGCTTGCCCGACGCGGCAGTGAAGGAAGCCAAGGACCGTGTGCGCACGGCAAGCTATAACAGTGGTTATCGCTTTCCCTCGCTTTCACTTACCGTAAATTTAGCACCTGCCAACCGTAAAAAGGAGGGCTCTGGCTTTGACGTGGCGATCTTAGCGGGGATCCTGCGGTGCGCGGGCATTATTGACCGACGCTGTGATCTTTCTCGGATCTGCCTTGTGGGTGAGCTTTCTCTTTCCGGCAGCATTCGCCCCGTGCGCGGCGCGCTTTCGATGTGCGTGGCGGCGCGCGACGCAGGCCTTACCCAAATTTTTGTGCCTGCCGAAAACGCAAGAGAGGCGGCTGCCGTGGCGGGCATGACGGTGTATCCGTTGACCGATATACAGGCGCTGGTGGCACACCTCAATGGGCAGACACCCATCCTTCCCGTTTCGGTTGCCCCCACTGATTTTAACGATGCAAGCCTTGAGGCGGCACTTGATTTTGCCGACGTGCGCGGGCAGACTATGGCAAAGCGTGCGCTTGAAATTGCCGCCGCGGGCGGACATAACGTATTGCTCATCGGCCCGCCCGGTACGGGCAAATCGATGCTGGCAAAGCGCTTGCCAACTATATTGCCGCCTCTTACCTTTGATGAGGCGATCGAAACCACCAAGATCCATTCGGTTGCGGGGACGCTGCCCGAGGGCAAGTCCTTGCTTGCCGCAAGACCCTTTCGGGCGCCGCATCACACCATGTCGGCGGTAAGCCTGGTGGGCGGTGGGGCAAATCCCATGCCGGGCGAGGTGTCGCTCGCCCATAACGGCGTGCTCTTTCTTGATGAGCTGCCCGAGTTTCCCAAGACTGTAACCGATACACTGCGCCAGCCCCTTGAGGATCGGCGCGTAACGATTACCCGTGCGGCGGCACGCGTCACGTTTCCGTGCTCGTTTATGCTGGTGGGCGCTATGAACCCCTGCCGTTGTGGGTATTTTGGGCATCCCACAAAGCCCTGTACCTGCTCTCCTACTGATGTCAAGCGCTATATCTCGCGCATCAGCGGCCCGCTGCTTGACCGCATTGATATTGAGGTCGAACTCCCCTCGCTTTCCTATGAGGAATTGGCAACAAGAGAACCGGGCGCTGAAAGCTCGCGCACTGTGCGTGAGCGCGTGATGCGCGCAAGGGCATTTGCGGCGGCGCGGATGAGGGGCGAAAAAAATATATTTTGCAACGCGCAACTTGACGGCGCGGCAATTCGCAAATATTGCGTGATCGATGAGGGCGCCCGCACACTTTTGCAGGGTGCGTATGACCGCATGGGGCTTTCTGCCCGCGGCTATGACCGTGTGATGCGCGTGGCGCGCACCATTGCCGACCTTGATGAGAGCGAAACGATCGGCGCTGCCCATATCGCCGAGGCGATACAGTTGCGCAGCCTCGATAAAAAATATTGGAATTGATCGCCCTTGGCGATATCGAAAGGAAGTATATTATGTCTAACACCGGTTACATTTCTCCCTTTTCTACCCGTTACGCATCCAAGGAGATGCAGTATCTTTTCTCGGTGGAGAAAAGGCCGCTGACCTTCCGCCGCTTGTGGATCGCGCTTGCCGAGGCAGAGCAAAAGGCAGGGCTGCCCATTACCGACGAGCAGATCGCCGAAATGAAGGCGCACGAAACCGATCTTGACCTTGACCTTGCGGCAGAGTATGAGAGAAAGCTGCGTCATGACGTCATGGCATACATCCACGCGTGGGGCGACGTTTGCCCCAAGGCGCGCCCGATCATTCACCTTGGTGCAACGTCTGCCTATGCGCAGGACAACGCGGATATGATCATTTACCGAGAGGCTTTGCTCCTGGTGCGCGGAAAACTGGCACGCGTGATGCAAAATCTGCGTGATTTTGCCCTGAAATATAAGGATCTCCCCACCCTTGGCTACACCCATTTACAGCCTGCGCAAATGGTAACGGTCGGCAAGCGTGCCACGCTTTGGCTTTACGATCTGCTGCTTGACTACCGCGATCTTGAATATACGCTCTCCACGCTCGCGCTCCTTGGCTCCAAGGGTACAACGGGCACGCAGGCAAGCTTTGTGGAGCTTCTTGACGGGGATAGTGAAAAGATCGATGAGATCGAGCAATATATTGCCGAACAAATGGGCTTTGACAAGGTCGTGCCCGTGAGCGGACAGACCTACTCGCGCAAGTTTGACAGCCGTATTATGAACGTGCTTTCGGGCATCGCGCAGAGTGCGTATAAGTTCTCAAATGATATGCGTCTTTTGCAGTCCTTTAAGGAAATGGAGGAGCCCTTTGAGAAGAATCAGATCGGGTCCTCCGCAATGCCTTACAAGCGCAATCCCATGCGCTGTGAGCGCATCAGCGCGCTCTGCCGCGCGGTCATTTCAAACGTGACCAACACGGCGATCACTCATTCGACGCAGTGGATGGAGCGCACGCTTGATGACAGCGCCAACCGCCGCATTGCCATGTCCGAAGGGTTCCTTGCGATCGATGCGATCCTCAACGTTTATATCAACGTGACCGACGGCCTTGTGGTTTATCCGAAGGTCATTGCCTCTCGCGTGGCTGCCGAATTGCCCTTTATGGCATCGGAGAATATTCTCATGGCTGCCGTAAAGCGCGGCGGCGACCGTCAGACGCTCCACGAGGTCATTCGTGAGCATGCGATGGCGGCAGGCCGCATGGTCAAGGAGGAGGGCAAGGCAAACGATCTTCTCGAGCGCATTGCCGCAGATCCTCGCTTTGGGCTTGATAAGGCAGATATTGAAAAACTGCTTGATCCCGCCGATTACATTGGCAGGTGCCCCGAGCAGGTGGAGCAGTTTATTCTCAGTGAGGTAGATCCCGTTCTTGCCAAGGTGCAGGCGATCGGCGGCGCCGCTTTGACGGTTTAAACCTTTGATGATAAAAATGATTGGGGGTGTCATACGGTGAAAATGTGTGAAGACGGAAGAAAAGACTTTTGCACTCTAAGAGAAATGCTTTGTGCCGGCGGTGAAACTTATGGTACATGTGTCGCTTTTCATGAGAAAAAGCAGGGCTTTTATCAGCACATTTCCTATGGACGCTTTTGTGAGGAGGTGCAGGCACTTGGCACGGCGCTGTGCCGTATGCTGCCGGGTGCGCCCCGTGTGCTCCTCGTTGGCAAAAACAACTACCATTGGGCACTTTCCTGTCTTGCGCTGCTTTGCGGCGCGGGTGTTCCCGTGCCGGCAGATACAGCACTTTGCGCCGCGGATATTGCGGCATTTGCCGTCAACGCCCGTGTGGATGCGGTGCTCTACGATGCGGATTCGCTCGAACTTGTAAAGGGGCTTTCGGGCGTTACGCTTATCTGCTTTGATGCCATTCCGCAACTCATTGAGCAGGGCAAAGCCGCCCTGCTGGCAGGGCAGGCAGACGTTTTTGCCGCGCCGATCGATCCCGATGCTCCTGCTATCATTTTTTATAAACGCGGCGCTGTGGGTGAAGCAAAAGGGGTCATCCTTTCGCACAAGAGCATTGTGGAAACGCTGCTTGGACTGTGTGTCGTTGGTACGGTGCGTGAGCAGGATATTTTCCTTTCCGTTCTGCCGCTATCTCATGTGTATGAGTGCGTTTTGGGGCTCTTGTATCCCATTGCGTGCGGCGCCTCGGTTGCGTTTGCCGAGGGGCTTGGCAGCATGATGGGCAATATGCGAGAGATCCACCCGACCTGCATGGTGGCGGTGCCGTTCCTTGCCGAGCGCATCTATGATAAACTCTGGCAACTGGTAGGCGAAAACGAGGCACAGGTGCGGCGTGCTATTGCGATATCAGACCCCGTTCGCCCATTTCCTGCGCGGCAAGCACTGAAGGAGCGCTTGCTTGCAGGTGCGCGTGCACCCTTTGGCGGAGCACTGCGCTATATGATGATCGTGGGTGGTTGCTTGCCCGCGGCGCTTTCAAAGGGGCTTCGTCAGTTGGGTATTTTTGCGGCACAGTGCTACGGCATGGCGGAATGCGCCGGCATTGCCGCAATGACCGCGCCCACGTGCTACCGTGACGGCACGGCAGGCGCGCCGCTGCCCCATGCTACGGTTGAACTTTTGCAGCAGCAAGCCGACGGTAGCGGAGAAATACGGATCGGGGGCAAGGGCTTGATGCTGGGGTATGCCGATGCGGCAGCCTTGACCGGCGACCTGCAGCAAGGTGGCTGCGATACGGGTGATATGGGGAGAATTGACAGCGACGGATTTTTACATATCATCGGCAAAAAGGAAAATTGCATCATTCGCGCCGATGGCACGGTGATTTCGCCCGAGGAAATAGAGCATCTGCTTTTGCAAAGCCCGCTTGTGCGGGAGGCTGTGGTGGTAGGCGTGCGGGATGAAGAGCCAGGGGATTGTGAGCCCGCCGCCATGATCCTGCCAGACACTAAAAATGCCGCAGAGCTTTTTGGTGCTGACTATACACGGGAGACGTTGGAGAGCGCTGTTGGCGAGTGGATCTGTGAGATCAATAAGGGGCTGCGTGATGCCGCACAGATCTTACTCTTTGCCCTGTCTGACACCGCGTTTCCAAGAGATGCGGCGGGGCGCGTGGTGCGCGCCGCGGTAGCGGCAGAACTGCAAGCGGCAAAGGGCTTTGGAGAGAAAACTTTTAGTCAAGAGGAGTAAAAGCGTATGAGTAAAAGGGTTGTGATCTGCAGTGACAGCACGACAGATCTTGGTGCTGAACTGATTGCAAAATATGACATTAAAACGGTGCCACTTTCCGTCAATCTTGGCGGTAAGGTATATACTGACGGGCTGGATGTCGACCCCGATATGATCTACCGGCATTACGAGGCACACGGTGAGTTGCCCAAGACCGCTGCCCCCAACATTGCTGCCTTTTGTAATTTCTTTGAGGAGCAGACGGCAAACGGGTGCGCAGTTGTGCTGTTTACCATCAGCGCGGAAATGTCCTCTACCTACAATAACGCCCGTCTTGCGGCGGCAAATTATCCCGACGTTTACGTGGTGGATACGAGAAATCTGTCTACGGGCGGTGGTCTTTTGGTGGTGGCTGCGGCGCAAATGGCACAAAGCGGTATGTCGGCAGCCGAAATTGCAAGGGAGAGCGCCTCGCTGGTTGACCTTGTGGATGCCTCGTTTGTGATCGACAATCTTGAATTTTTACATAAGGGCGGCAGATGCTCCGCCGTTGCGGCGCTTGCCGCGGGCGTGCTGCAATTAAAGCCCTGCATTACGGTGCGCGGCGGTAAAATGGGTGTGGCGAAAAAATATCGCGGTAAATTTGCGCGTGTGCTGCAGACCTATATTGCCGATCGCATTGGCGATGCCGCAGATATCGATCTTTCGCGTGTCTTTGTGACGCATGCGGGATGCGATGATGAGATTGTGGCAGCGTGCGTGGCACAGGTCAAGGCGGCTGCGCCTTGGGGTGAGGTGCACGTGACCCGTGCGGGATGCACCGTTTCCGCGCACTGCGGCAGAAATACGCTTGGCGTGCTGTTTTTACGAAAGAAATAAAAAAGAGATGCCGCCCTTGGTGTTGCTAAGGCAACGCCAAGGGCGGCTTTTTTAGTAGCAGTGTATTGTTTTTATTTGTTGCGCAGACCCTTGGGGTAGTGGTTTTTCAGCCTTCCGTTTACGCACTTGCCGCCACCAAGGGGGGCACCCTCAAAGAAAACACAAACGTAGCCGTTTTTCTCGTTTTGCAGTTCGGGACAGTCGATCTCCTCGCCCCGTAGATATTGCGCGATGCGTGGATCGTTGCAAGCGAGGTGCAGTTGTCGGCAAAACAGGTGTCCGTATGCCGAATAGAACTGATGGTGCGGCTCAATGCGGTTTTTTTGGAGCGTGCCAATGCACACGCCTGCCGCAAAAACGCCGTTAGGGGGCAGGGGGATATCGGGGGCAAGATAGAGGCTGTCGCGCAGGCGGCAGAGCGTGCCCGTAGGCGCTTTGGTAAGCGTTTCGGCAAAAAGTGCCGCAACGGTGGCGGTTTCTGTGCGGGTCAGCGGCAGGGCGTTGCTTTTTGGCAGGCTTTTTCTTTCGCTTGCCGTGTCGCGCGCCATCAGGGCAAGGAATTGTCCCTCGCCGGGTGAGCGGTGCGGATAAAAGCGGCGGCAGGCTGTAAGATCTTGCCCACCGACACAAATGCCGTCTGCTGTGACGGCGGCAACCGCAGGATCAACGGGAATCAGCGAAAAATCGGGGTGCGTGTCAAGAAAATGCGCTACGTTTTGCTCGTTTTCCTCAAGCGAGAAGGTGCAGGTTGAGTAAAGCAGCCTGCCACCGGGAGCCACGCACCGTGCGGCATGAGAAAGGATCTCGCGCTGGCGCTCGGCACAAAGCAGAACGTTTTCCACGCTCCATTCCTCGCCTGCCACCTCGTATTTACGTAGCATTCCTTCGCCCGAGCAGGGCGCATCCACCAAAACGAAATCAAAGCATGCACCAAAAAAGTCGGCAAGGGCATTTGCGGCAAGGTTTGTTACCACCGTGTTAGCGGCGCCCATGCGCTCAATGTTGCTCTGCAAAATCCTGCACCGTGCAGGCACATATTCGTTGGATACCAGCACACCCCCATCGCCAATTGCAGCGGCAAGCTGCGTGGATTTTCCGCCCGGTGCCGCACAAACGTCCAATACGCGCAGCCCCTCGGTGATCTCTGCTGCCGCTATGGCACTGATGGCGGAGGGGTCCTGCATATAAAGCATACCTGCGTGGTGTGCGGGGAGTGCGCCTACCTTTTCTTCGGTCGCGTAAAAGGCATTGGGGGCAAATCCAAGCGGCTTTGCCTCAAAGGGGAGCAGGGGCAAAAGGCGCTCGGCGGTTGTTTTTATTGTGTTGACGCGGAACGCGCGCACGGCAGGGGATTCAAGTGCGGCACAAAACGCGTCATATTCGGCTTTGTCAAAAAGATCCCGCATGCGCGAGAGAAATTTTGTTGGAATCATGCGGAATATTTTCATCCTTTCTTGGATATAATGGCATATAGATAAAGTATACCGCCCGGCACAGATACTTGTCAATAACTTTTTTTCAAAAAGGCTTGACATCGGCATTTTGATATGGTATAATAGCAAAGCGAGTGAGGGCAACCTCAGCATTTCGGCTTGCCGGAATGGCGGAACTGGCAGACGCCCGGGACTTAAAATCCCGTGATACTTAGTATCGTACCGGTTCGATCCCGGCTTCCGGCACCATTTTTAATTTCATATCGCGGGGTAGAGCAGCTTGGTAGCTCGTCGGGCTCATAACCCGGAGGCCGTGTGGTTCAAATCCCACCCCCGCAACCAAAACGAAAAAAGCACCCCTTGTGGGTGCTTTTTTCGTTTTGCTTGCCCTTGGCATGGCGGGGGTGGGGTTTGAACTATGCGACCTCTGGTCGCATGAACCGAGCACGCGGTTTGAGCGTTACTTTGAGAGAAGGCGCGATGCGTGGCAATTTGCGATTTTTTAAAAGATATATAAGTTGCCGCGTGCGTCGGGGTCTATGCCGCGCATGCGGCATATTGCGTTATGCGGCGTGTCACGCCCGCCGCATAGCAAATAACCCGTACTAAAATCCTACCCAACCGCCCACCCATTCCCCCGACCGCCTTCGCGGCTATTACCTGTTGCGGTGCCCGAAAAAATCTGCGGGCTTACGCTTTCCTTGATTTTTTCGACCGCTGCCACTCCTTTTTGCTCGCTTTTTCTGCCACCGGCAGCGCTCGCAAACATCCCCCTCTCCGTCCCCAGAGGGGATATGAATAAGCATTGTCCTTGAAGTACCCAAAATAGATGCAGGTCACGAAACCCCAGACGCCACAACGGTTACTGGATTTTTTATCCCATTTTTTCAAGTGAAACTGGGTAGATATCCTAAGCCAAAAACGGCTTTCGGGGAGGACCCCAACTAAATTCAACAGATATCAAGGGCAGATTTTACGATGAATTTCGTAAAGTCTGCCCCTTTTTTTATAAATGTTAAATGTTTGTGTCTTGAAGAATAGCTCCTAGCTGGAGAAAAGCAAGTTTATTTTCTCCCTTGCGACCCGTTCATTGCAATACACAAAATTAAACTCACCACTAATCTGCATATCTGCAACAGAGAAGGTGGCAAGGTCGTCACGGCATCGGGAGATAGGTTCATAGGCAAAGGTAATCGCACCGTTGTTTGCCACAATGTCGCAGATCACGGAAAAATTACTGACAGAGATACAACGCTTAAAGTTGTCAAGGGAAAAACCTCGGTCTGTAATTGCATTATGCAATAATGTTCTCGTTCCCGAATACGGCTCTCTGACCACAATGTCCTTTGAAAAAATATCTTCAAGGGTCACGGTCTTATTGGCAAAAGGATGGCTTTTTGCACAGACCCCTACAAACGCTTCTTTTTTGTAAAGGTGGTAGCCATATTTGGATTTGTCAAATACACCCTCTATAATAGCAAAATCGATCTCTGCCTTTTCAAGCATATGTAAAAGAACTTCGGTGTTATCAACGATCAAATCGAGCGTATGGTTTGGCTCTTGCAGAAAGGAACGAATCTCCGGCACGATAACAAATTCGCCAATAGTTTTGGTTGCACCAACGGTCATATGAACGGTATCTGTGGGCATAAACTTTTCACGGATGTCAGCTTCCTCTGCCTTGATGCTATCAAAATAACGCTTTAGCCGCTGGGCGTTCTTTGTTCTTGATAGTGTCCGTCCATCATACTCAAACAGCTTCACACCGTAATAATTCTCCAAATAATGAATATGCTGCGTGACACCCGGCTGTGTCATATTCAGTTTTTCCGCCGTTCTGCGATAGTTCATTTCATCATAAAGGGCAAGGAAGGTAAGCACTCTGTAATCTAACATAACAATCTCCAATTAACTCATATTATCATCCGATAATAAATGATAATTTGATTTTATCATAAAACTGTAGTATAATCAAGAGGTGTAAGTGAAAGTAGGAGATTGTTTATGAAAGTATTAAAAGTTTTTCCCGGAATAATATTATCTGTAGGTGTGGCTCTTCTTGCGTGCTGGCTTGAAAGTCTGCTGCCTATCCACCTTATTGGCTCTGCCGTTATTGCAATGTTCATCGGTATGGTCCTCAATCATTTTTTGAGGAATACAAAAGTCTTTGCATCGGGGCTCAAATTTACATCCAAGAAGATTTTGAAATTTGCCATTATTCTGCTTGGCTTGTCCCTCAATATTACGACTATCCTCAACGTAGGTAAAATGTCCCTTACCGTTATGATATTTACTTTACTTACTTGTTTTGGCGGTGGTTATTTTATCGGTAAGGCGTTGGGACTCAATTGGAAGCTCTCCAACCTTATCTCTGCCGGTACGGGTATTTGCGGTGGCTCTGCCATTGCCGCTATTGCCCCGACTATCGATGCAGACGATAACGATGTAGCTTATGCTATGTCTGCTACTTTTCTGTTCGATATGGCAATGATCGTATTGTTTCCCATTATGGGACAAGCGATGGGAATGACCGATCAGGCATTCGGTATTTGGGCGGGAACGGCAGTTAACGATACTTCTTCCGTTGTTGCGACCGGCTATGCCTTCTCAGAAGGCGCAGGTGATTTTGCCACAATGGTAAAGCTCACAAGAACCCTTGCGATTATTCCTACCGTTATTACCTTTGCTTTTGTGCAGCTCCGTCTTAAGCGCAAAGAAGCTCTTGCAAACAGCCAAAACGGAAGCGAACTGAAGGCAAATTTCAGCATTGCAAAGATATTCCCTTGGTTTATTCTCGGATTTCTTGCAATGTCTATTGTAGCAAGCGTGTTCCCAATTCCTGCCGCTGTTGTATCCGGCACCAAGAGTGCAAGCAAATTCCTTATGGTATGTGCATTGGCAGCCATC
>JAFVTV010000034.1 GCA_017502975.1 Clostridia bacterium
CGCAAGCCACCTCCCTTTACACAAGGGAGGCGATTTGTAGCCGGATATCCGGCGGCAGGGCGTTTTGTGCAATTGATAATCATTCAGTACATCTTAAGATGTTGCTGGTGTTATGCCCTGGAGGGGCTTCCGCATACCACTAGCTTAGCTAGTGGTTATGATAGTTTATGGAAAAACTTATTTCGGATTCCCTTTAGGATAGTAAGATCAGTAATAGAACGACGATGGATAGCACGAGCCAAAGCGCAGAAAGCAGCAGTAGCAATAGCCAGCGTCGTCTTTGCTTGTTTTGCTTGATCAGCACGAACACAAGGGAGAGAACAAGTGGCACGGCGGGGAGCAAAAAGAGAAGTATAACAGTAGTCAATACAAAGATCACGGTGGCACTATCTTCATTTAAGCCAAGCGTGGATTCGTTTTCCTCATAGACGTACTGAATGTGAAATTCTTCTGCATATGCCAAAACATCAAATACCATAATGTCGGTATCTACCTTTGTCAGTGTAACGGTACCGCGGCGGTATGAAAAATCCCCCTCGCTATCAAAATAGCTGTTGTCGAGTGCATCGTAATTGAGATACCAAAACTCGTCATTTATCTCATAGATCGCGCCGTGCATATGACCGAGGGTGTGTGTTTGATCAAGGCCGTAAATGGTATATTTTGTAAGATCCTTTAAGGTGGTGACCGATAGCGTTTTAGTGATTGCGCTGTGTGTACCGTTGGCAAGTGCCTTCACCAGCTCCGTCGGGATCGCAGCTCGCATAGGCTTTTCATAGCACACATAGTCTTCAAAATTATGCATGAGATATAGATCCATGATCTCTTGCCCTGCCTCATTGACATAAATACGGATGCGGTCGTATCTGTCGACGATCATTATGATGTCCTTGTTGTGTAGATTGTGCATGATCAGCGCATATCTATCCTCAAGTGCCTCACAAGCGATCTCTTGCTCGTATACATACATCTCATCGGATATGATCAAGGAAGGGGTATTTGGGCAATAGCGGTAAACGGCATCACCATAGGTTAGTGTTTTTTCATCGGCAGAAAGCACCCATTCACGGCGAGTCCCATCGCTGTCAGTCGCGCAGATGCCAAGCGTGAAAAGCATGAAAAGTGATATCAGTGCCAAAAGGCATACAAGAATTTTTTTCATTGCAGCGCCTCCTTTATGCGAGATTGAGCTTGCGCTCGAGCTTGCCGAGCGAGGCGAACCAAAGAATCAGATTGATAACTGTCACTATAATGCAACCGATCAGCAAGATCAATATTACGAGTGCAATAAGACTTCCACCCGTGAAAGCCGCAGGGTAAAGCTTCATTGCTGCGCCTGCACCGAACACAAGTCCATAGATGCAAGCATACATCAATGTAGGCAAAATGCTGTTTGCAGCATAAATCAGCACAATGGTCATGATGATCGGATGCTTTTTGCTGATAGAGGTGCCGAGTGTAATAGCAAAGTAATAAAACAGTGTTTTGGTAAAACTTGATAAAAACAGCAGTAGCAAGACTTCAAAAACAATCACTACAATAATCACTACGGTGCCAAAGCTTACACTGCTCACAAATTCTCCCAGTAACAAACCAAACAATGTAAGAAGACTGCCAAGCAGCGTAAAATTCTCTTGGCTGAGGTCGGGGGCGATTGCCAAAGCTGTGGCAATGGAAGTGAGGATTACCGCTATGGTGGCAGCATCATAAATGGTGGCAGTTAGGACCTTGGATAAAAATAGAGTACTGCGACTGACGGGGAGGGTAAAGGTGAGATATCCCTCATCTTTGAAAAAGTTGGTATAATAGCGGATATAAACAAGCACCATGATGACCAACGCAAATGCCCAAAGTAAGAAGCAGCCACCCATCAGCAGAAAGATTTCCCAAGGGAAAATCATATCGTCAAGTCGTAATAAAAAGCTACGCAGAAGAAGTCCTGCAATCGGAGATAGGATCAAAATGGTTGCTGCAAGCAGTAGCCATATTCTAAATATGGATTTAAGATCGTATTTTAAGCATTTTCTCAGCATCGGAATACCTCCCTGAAAAGCTCGTTGAGCGATTTGCCGTGCTGCGCACGCACCTCATCTGCGTTTCCTGCCAGCAGGATCTGCCCACTGTGACCCATAAACAAAAAGTCGTCAAGAACGGGCTCAATATCCGTGATCAGATGCGTGGTAATCATTACAGTTGCTTGGGGGTCGTAGTTGCCGATAATGGTTTGCAAAATGTAGTCCCTTGCGGCAGGATCCACGCCACCGATCGGTTCATCAAGCAGATAAAGACTTGCACGGCGCGACATAACAAGCACCAGCTGTACCTTTTCCTTGGTGCCCTTCGAAAGCGTTTTCATACGCACATCCTGCGGAATACCAAGATCGGTAAGCATACGTGTGGCGCGCTCGCGGTCAAAATCGGCATAAAAATCGGAAAAATAATCAAGCAACTCTACCACGCGCATGCTTGGCTGAAAATAGGGACGCTCGGGCAGATATGAGATCAAGGCATTGGTCTGCTCGGAGCGCGGGTGACCGCAAATCTTGATCTCGCCACTGTCTGCCACAAGAATACCCGCAATTAGTTTTAAAAGAGTGGATTTTCCACAACCGTTGGGGCCAAGTAGCCCCACAATTTTTCCTCTTGTAAGAGAGAGGGAAAAGTTATTTAACACCGGCAAGCCTGCAGTATAGCTTTTGCAAAGCTTATCACACATTAAAACAGGCGTGTTCATTATTGCTCCTCGCTTTCTATAAACGAAATAAATTCATGGGTGCTAATGCCAAGTGCTTTTGCCCCCGTTAGGGCACGACGCATATACGCATTTTTTAATTCGGCTTGCTTTTTGGCAAGCAGTGAGAGATCCTCGGTCACAAATCTTCCTGTTGTGCCACGCGGTATCAAAATCCCCTCATCCTCAAGCGCCACTAAAGCCTTTTGCATCGTATTGGGGTTGACCGATGCTTCATAGGCAAGAAATCTTACCGTGGGGAACTGTGTGCCTGGAGGATACTTACCGCCAAGGATATCCATTCGTATCCGTTCCGTTAATTGTACCGAAACGGGTAGATGTGCATCAAAGCTCCAAGCCATGCAATCACCTCCTTGTACTAATCCTTTAATACAATAATACAACACACATCATGAAATGTCAATACAAAAGCACAATTTACCATACAAGGAAAAGAGCCAAGGTGAATAGCACCTTAGCTCCTTGGGAGTTATTTATCCCATTTTTCGATCAACGCCTTGATTTGATCCGCAAGCCTTGCATTGTCCTTATTGGGACGTCCGTCTGCACGCTTGGCAAGTGCAAGCAACGCCTCGGCATTGGCAACCAAATTCGCGTGCACGCTCGATTTGCGCGATCTCACCCTTGTCGCATCAACGGCGGGGATGCGGCGGCGCTCGGTGTAGGCGGTCATGGCACCGCTGCTAAGATCATATTCCGTGCCGCTGTTAGGCGCTTCTACGGCATAGCCACGGTCCCGTAGGGTGTCGCCCAGTGCCGCGATCGCCTCCTCATCTCCGTGATTGAGGAACACCGTTTTAGGCTTTCTTTCAAACGCCGCAAGCCAAGAGATCAAGCCATCCTTGTCAGCATGGCCGCTTGTGCCGCGCAGCGATCTGATGCGTGCCTGCACAACGATCTCCTCTCCAAAAAGCTTCACACGCTTTGCGCCCTCGGCGAGGGCACGCCCAAGCGTGCCCACCGCTTGATAGCCTACAAACAGGATCAAATTCTTTTCCTGCCACAAATTATGCTTTAAATGATGACGCACACGCCCCGCCTCGCACATGCCGCTTGCCGAAATAATGACCTTGGGGTGCGGATCGGTGTTGATGCGTTTTGAGTCGTCTGCTGTGACCGCAAGCCGCAAATCATCGAAGCGAATGGGATCAACACCTGCACGGATCAGTGCCTGCGTTTCCTCATCAAAGCAGGCGGGATCACATTTGGAGAAGATCTCGGTTGCTTCAATCGCAAGCGGGCTATCCACATAAACGGGGAATTTGGGGTGGCGTGTGAGCCCACGCGCCTTGATCTCGCGTATGGCATACAGCAGCTCCTGTGTACGACCAACCGCGAAGGAGGGAATGACCACGTTACCACCGCGGTCTATCGTTTCGTCAATAAGTCCTGCAAGCATTTCCACCGTGTCGGCGGCAGGAGCGTGTAAGCGGTTGCCGTAAGTGGATTCCAATACCAAATAATCGGCATCGGTAACGGGCGTCGGATCCTTAATGATCGGTTGATCGGTGTTTCCCACATCTCCGCTAAATACGATTTTTTTGGTGATGTCGCCCTCGCGCAGCCAAAGCTCGATCGCGGCAGAGCCAAGCAAATGCCCGATATCGGTAAAGCGAAGCTCTATACCCGCGGCTGCAGTGATCCTCTTGTCATACGGAACACCCTCAAGCAGGGAAATGGCGCCCATAGCGTCTTCTATGGTATAGGTAGGCGTAAAGTTATCCTCGCCCGCGCGCTGCGCCTTACGGTTTTTCCATTCCGCTTCGAGCATTTGAATGTGCGCACTGTCACGCAGCATGATGTCACATAGCTTTGCGGTTGCCTCGGTTGCGAAAATAATGCCACGAAAGCCCTCCTTGTAAAGGCGGGGAAGCATGCCCGAATGATCAATATGTGCATGTGTCAAAAATACGGCCTGTATTTCTCTGGCGGGCACGGGGAGCGCCACGTTTTGAAACACGTCGATCCCTTGCTCCATACCGCAGTCAACGAGATAGTATCTGCCACTGACCTCAAGCAGCGTGCAGCTGCCCGTTACCTCCTGAGCCGCGCCGATGAATTGTATTTTCATTAAGATCCCCCTTTCGCGTGCGCCCCGTAGGGCTTTGGGCTTAAATCTACAATTATAGTATACCACAAGACGCGCCGGATTGCAACTTGCCGTTGACTTTTCTCCCTGTGCGTGCTATCATATATTTATATTTTGAAAGGGAAGTTGCTTTATGAATGTACACAAGCACCGCCTTGCCTTGATCGGCGCGATGACGATCTTTGGCACAATTGGTATCTTTCGCCGTTATATTCCGCTGCCGTCGGGCGCGGTCGCGTTTATTCGCTCTCTGATGGGTGCACTGCTTTTGCTCATTTTTTTGCTTTCCAAACGGCAAAAATTAAACATCCTCGCCATTCGCCGAAATCTTGTGCCCTTGCTTTTGTCAGGGGCGTGCCTTGGCTTTAACTGGGTGTTGCTTTTTGAGGCGTACAAATATACCTCTGTGGCGGTTGCTACGCTCTCCTACTATATGGCACCGATCCTACTGATCCTCGCCGCCCCCTTGCTTTTGGGCGAGCGCCTCACGGTAAAAAAGGGAATATGCGCCGCGGTGGCACTGTTTGGCATGGTGCTTGTTTCGGGCGTGCTTGAGGCGGGCGTGAAGAACGCCGCCGAGCTGCGCGGCATTTTCATGGGGCTTCTTGCAGCCGTGCTTTACGCCGGGATCATTCTGCTCAATAAAAAAATGCAGGAAATTGATGCAATCGATAAAACTGTGGTGCAGTTTGCCGTTTCTGCGCTGGTGCTGCTCCCATACGTTTTGCTTGCCGAGGAGGTCTCCTTGGCCGTCCTCACACCCCTGTCGGCACTTCTGCTGCTCGTGGTGTGCGTTTTACACACGGGGCTTGCGTATCTTATGTATTTTGGCGCTGTCGGCAAGCTGAAGGCGGGTACCGTAGCGCTCTTTAGCTACATCGACCCCGTTTTGGCGGTGCTTCTTTCCGCGCTTGTGCTAAAGGAGCCAATGACCCTTCTTTGCGGCATCGGTGCTGTGCTGGTGCTGGGCGCGGCGTATGTGAGCGAAAAATAATGTTAATGTAAATGGGGGCGAAAAAGTGGAGGATAATAAGATCATAGAGCTGCTTTTTGCGCGCTCCGAAACGGCGCTTTCTGAGATTGCCCGTAAATACGGTAAGCTTTGCTTGCAGGTGGCAACCAATATTCTTGGCAATCATGCAGATGCCGAGGAATGTGTAAATGATGCATATCTCGCGCTCTGGCAAGCCATACCGCCCCAAAGACCGCAATCCCTTTTGGCATTTCTTTTGCGGATCGTTAAAAATATTTGTATCAATCGCTACGAATATAATACGGCAAGCAAAAGAAATTCAAATTATGCCGTGTGTTTGCAAGAAATGGCATATTTTCTCCAAGCCGACACATCAGTTGAACAGGAAGTGGAGGCAAGACTTATCATCACTTACATAGAGCAATTTTTAGATACCCTCAGCAGCAAGGATCGCATATTGTTTGTGCGCCGTTATTGGTATTTTGATACCTTCGAGCATCTCGCTTTGCTCACAGGCATGCGTGAAGGCACTGTTCGTGTGCGGCTTTCTCGCGTGCGCGAAAAACTGCGAAAATATCTTGAGGAAAGGGGAGTGAAGCTATGAGTGACAAAAAAATGCTTGACGCGATGCATGACATTGACGATTCGTATATTTTAGAAGCTAGCAATATAAAGGCTAAAAACCGATCTCGCCCATGGGTACGTGTGGTAGCCGTTGCCGCGTGCCTGATACTCGTCTGCTCTGCCGCACTTTTGCTTTTGCGTCCCGAGCCGCCTGTAACAGATAACGGCGACGGCGCCACAACGGGAGGGACCGGCACAAGTCAGGTTTCCTTTTATTGTAATGGCACATTATATGTAAGAGATACAAGCAAAGCACCGATATATGATCTGCCTGCCGCATATCATTATCAAGGCAATGCAATCCTAACACACGGAGCAATCGATACAGAGCTTGAGGCAAGTGAGGCGGGGAAAATTTATATTTGTAGTGACGGCACTGCCTATTTTGAATGCACCTCGCGCGCACTCGTTAACGGAAAATACGTTTTATTACCCTGCATTCCCAACTAAAAAAGCTGCCGATTTGAAAAAATCGGCAGCTTTTTGTAACTTTTGAGATAAAAAACTGACTGTATAAGTAAAGGAGGTGCTGTTATGAAACGCAAAAGAATTGTCTGTTTATTGCTTGTAGGTGTGCTGGTGTTGGGGCTTGTGGGCACTTTTATGTGGCGCCTGCTGTGTCCCTTAGCTTATGCCGATCTTGAGGGCTGTCGGGTCGGTGTCTATGACAGGGAGGGAAAGGAGATCATTGCCTATCTTAACGACAGTGACAGAGATGAGTTGTTGCTGATGCTCGAATTGGCAGATCTTGATACCTTTGGCACGGCGCGCTATCCCTTTGTTTCGGGTGCGCAGTTGATTACACGGTACCGTGTGGATCTTGCCAACAACAAAACAATTGACATCGGGTTTTCGGGCGACTATCTTATCATAAACGGTCTTGGATACGAAGGAAAGGGCTATCTGATTGAAGCCATGCATCGCTTTTGGGAGCAAGCATATAAGGAATACTATTTGATCGATGCGGTTGTAGGTAACATTTGCGACGGCTAAAGGCTAACAAAGGGACAGATTTTTGATCTGTCCCTTTGTGTTTATGATCTGTTTTTACAAACTCTGCTCAAAAAAACAGTATAGCCCGACATCAAGATTGTAGAAAATACAAAAATTGATAAAAATCAAGAAATCCTCTTGAAAAATAAGGATTCATGTAGTATAATAATAAAAATAAAATACTGTAAACACAGTGTAAGTAACATAAAGGAGAATAAAGCCATGGCATTCTTTTATGAAGAACCTTCCCACACCTTTAACGAATATCTGCTTGTACCCGGGTACTCGTCTGCGGAATGTATCCCCGCTAACGTTTCTTTAAAAACGCCGCTTGTTCGTTATAAAGCTGGTGAGGAGCCGGCAATCTCCATGAATATTCCGCTTGTTTCTGCAATTATGCAGTCTGTTTCGGGTGATCGCCTTGCCGTGGCACTCGCACAGGAGGGTGGCGTATCCTTTATTTACGGCTCTCAGTCGATTGCGGATGAGGCAGCTATGGTTGCCAAAGTAAAGGGCTTTAAGGCAGGCTTTGTGCGCAGTGATTCTAACCTGCGCCCCGATCAAACGCTTGCCGATGTTTTGGCTCTTAAGGAGGAAAACGGACATTCCACCGTTGCCATCACCGAGGACGGCACGCCCAACGGTAAGCTGCTTGGTATCGTTACAGGCAGAGATTACCGCGTGAGCCGTATGGATGAGTCGGAGAAGATCTCTACCTTCATGACGCCTCTTGAAAAGCTGATCACGGCGCCTGAGGGCACTACCCTCAAAGAGGCAAACGACATTATTTGGGATAATAAGCTTAATTCCTTGCCCATCGTATCCAAGGAAGGCAATCTGTGCTATTTCGTATTCCGCAAGGATTACGATCAGCACAAGAAAAATCCCATGGAGCTGCTTGATAGCCAAAAGCGCTATATCGTTGGTGCAGGCATCAATACGCGCGACTATGCTGAGCGTGTGCCCGCGCTGGTTGAAGCAGGCGTTGATGTTGTATGTATCGACTCCTCGGAGGGGTATTCCGAGTGGCAGAAGCGCACCATTGCGTGGGTTCGCGAGAAGTATGGCGACAGCGTAAAGATCGGTGCCGGAAATGTAGTAGACGGTGAGGGCTTCCGCTTCCTTGCTGATTGCGGTGCAGACTTTATTAAGGTTGGCATCGGCGGCGGTTCTATTTGCATTACGCGTGAAACCAAGGGTATCGGCCGCGGTCAGGCAACGGCTCTGATTGATGTGTGCCGCGCCCGTGATGAATATTTCAAGGAAACAGGCATTTATGTTCCTGTTTGCTCTGACGGCGGTATCGTACATGACCATCACATGACCTTGGCACTTGCTATGGGCGCTGATTTCATTATGCTGGGTCGTTACTTTGCACGCTTTGACGAGAGCCCCACGGCAAAGGTAAATATTAACGGAACTCTGATGAAGGAGTATTGGGGCGAGGGTAGCAACCGCGCGCGTAACTGGCAGCGCTATGACCTCGGTGGTAACAAAAAGCTCTCCTTTGAGGAGGGTGTTGACTCTTACGTGCCCTATGCAGGCAAGCTTTCGGATAACGTGGGTGTAAGCCTTGCTAAGGTGCGCTCCACCATGTGCAACTGTGGCGCGCTTTCTATTCCCGAGCTGCAGCAAAAGGCTAAGCTTACCTTGGTATCTGCTGTTAGTATCGTAGAGGGCGGCGCACATGATGTGCTGCTGAAATCCACCAATAAGCAGGTTTAATGTTATTTTGACAGAACAAACATAATCAACAACCGCCCCCTGTTGCATTGCAGCAGGGGGCGGTTATTTGTAATTCAAAAAGTCTGCCAAGGCTTATTTTAATCTGTATATGTCTTTTTCTGCGATCAGAACTGTGGGTTTAACGGTAATACCGCTAAGCTTTTGATCTACTTTGGCTTGGCTTATCATGTCGCAGTTTGGGGAAAGGGCAGGCGGTTCTACACCAAACAGGCTTTTGTAGATCATTTTAGCCCCCACGTAGCCCGCCAGTGCGGTGCTATGGTCATGTGCGTCATCTTTACATAGATCGCTTTTTTTAACGCCGGCTTCGATCAGTGCTTCAAGCTCACCTCGCCAATTCAATATTACAATATCGGGATACTGCTCACGTGCCTTATCAATTTGCGCCGTGCGCTCGTTGTGAGCGGGGAAAAGCACCAGCTTGGTGCCTGACTGCTGACAGATATCATATATAGTCTGCAAGGCTTCTACGTCGCTGTTATTGTAAAGCCCACACATAAAGACCATGTCGTAGGCACCGTTTTTTATTTCGTTGACGGCTTCTATATGGCTGTCGCTTTCCCCCCAAGCATATTTTGATATGGTGGCGTAGCCAATGCCTGTAACCGTTATGTCATAGTTGCGATTTCCTTCGGACATCATATCCTTTAAAATAATGCCGATACCTGAATATCTATTATAAACAAAGCTGTTGCCAAGAATAGCAATGGATCTTGCTTCATTTCCTCCGCCAAGCGAAAGGGAGGGAAGCTTGCGGTAGTCTTTAACAGGCACAGGGTTCGGCTGAGAAAACCATTCAAAGGCTTTCTTGTCCATGGTGCTTTCAGCAATTTCTAAGGTGATGGCGCAGTTGTTACCTGCATCATCCTTGTAGGAGTAACAAATGCGATACCAAGCGGTTTTCTCCTTGCCTTTTTTAAGAACGCCTGTGTAGGTTTTAATAAGCACATCATTGTAGGTTTCGCTTTTGGCTTCTGCCATGCTTTCGGTATCCTCCGTTATCTTACCAAGCACCAGTGTGCCAACGGTGGCATCGCCTTCTTTGATGGTATAATGACCGTCCTCTTTGTCAAAACTCCATTCCAGCGGCACACGCACACGCAGCGCTGTGTTGCTATCGTCAGCAGCAAAGTAAGCATACGTGGCGCCCGTGCTTTTTCTTGCTTCGGGTAAATCGTCAGGGGCTGTCGGTATAATTTTTTTGCAGGATACAAGCGGGAAAAGCAGAAGAATAGATAATAAAAAAGAGAGAATGCGTTTTGTCATGATAAACTCCGTTCTGTGTGCGGGAGATTTTAATAGAATTGTTCAAAATGAAATGATATGGCACACTATGTTCAATGTGATGTTATTTTAACATATTTTTCGTAGAATAACAAGAGGGAAGGCTGCTTTTTTCAGACCTCGGTGAAAAATTGCAAAAATTGCAAAAATCGCGGAAGGGGGTATTGACAAGAATTATTTCTTTTGTTATAATAACAACGTTAATAAGGGGCATTAGCGCAGTTGGGAGCGCACAACACTGGCAGTGTTGGGGTCAGGGGTTCGAATCCCCTATGCTCCACCAAAAAAGAACGAACATTTGTCTACCAGATGAATGTTCGTTCTTTTCATATTTTCGGCACATTTTAGGGCAAAATAATGCAAAATCAAAGGAAAATACGCAAAATTCACGCCGCAGCGTTATTTTTATGCCCGCAGAAGCGCGAAAAAGCACATTGCTTTTTGTTGTTCTTTGCTCAAATAAAAAACGACAAAAACATTGCGTCGTGAGAAATTTGAACTATTGTGTCGTTTGTTACTTATAGTCCGTTGACTTAAACAAAACAATATAATAAAATTCAATTGATTTATTGCGGAGGTAAAAGAATATGATTACAGTTCTATTAGGACAAAAGATTAAAGAGTTAAGAATTAAAACTGGAGATAGTCAGGAAAAGTTCGCTTTAAAAATAAACATGGATCGAACATATTATGCGTCTGTTGAATCAGGCAAGCGAAATATTTCAATTATAAACATCAAAAAAATTGCAGATGGTCTTGGAGTTTCCCTTAGTGATTTATTTGTCGGCATGTAAATTATGACATTTAAAGACAGGTGCAATATGAAACAGTATATTTTTGATTGTAATTCGTGCAGTACTCGTTGCGACGGAAAAAGTAAAGGCATCTATATTTTTAACAACGATGTACAGTTTTCGGAAGAACGGGAAAATAAGGTTATACAGCAAATCAATACAGTTGAAGGTTTTTTCGCTAAAAAGTGTGAAAAGGACGGTTATCCCGATATCGAGGTTTTATATAAGCCTACCGGTAAAGTTTTTTATATAGAAATAAAAGTGCAACGACGCACATTTATGGCGGTTAAACGATTATTACCAGAAGCCGACCTTGAGCCATCAGAGACTTTGGCGTTGAATTTGAGCGACCTATTACGATATTTTGAGATACACGAAAAAGATGGTGCGCCCGTATTTATTTTGTGGTGCGTGTTGGAAAGACCTTGCATCGTACCAGCAGGAGAAACCAGATATTTTTATCAGAATGTCGAATTGCTTAAAAGCATATACCAAAAATATTACGACAAGCGCAGATTTAGAAGAAAATCGGGATACGGAGATGTCGTCAATGGGCAACACAAAGGTGTAGTCGTAAATTATCACTTCAGTTTGAATGAGTTTAGAGAGCTACATTTACTCGAGCTATTAAATTCTATGAAATAAAAGGAATATAAAAATGATTATCAGTTACGAACAATTTATTTCCGAATTGAATGCAAAAATCAAATCCGATGCCGATTTCAATTACGAACTTTTGGAAACAGTCATTTCCAATCCTCATCGTTATACGGGCATATTTAGATTAAGCAACGCAAAAACTAAACTGGTGCAAAATGTTACTCAAAGCCGCGAGATTAAATTCGGTGACTTCATGGAAACAATCGTTACCGAATACATCGCTAAAATGGGTTATAGAAATATTGATAAGAGCATTGGCACCGATGAAGAAGGCAACGCTTTAAGCGCCGATCAGGTTTTTGTAACAGATAGCGCCGTTTATCTAATTGAGCAGAAAATCCGAGATGACCACGACAGCACTAAAAAGCGTGGACAGTATCAGAATTTCCGCAAAAAATTCATGCTGTTAAAGAGGAAAAATCCTGACAAACGGGTAATTGCTACAATGTGGTTTATCGATGACAGTTTGGTGAAAAACAAGAACTACTATTTAAGCGAAGCAAATGCAGAAAATGTGAACGGCGTTGAAATACATATTTATTATGGCGGCGCCTTGTTTACTGATTTGTTCCGCAGAAAAGACGCGTGGGAAGAAATGGTTTCTTATTTGCAAAGGAACAAAATGGAACGCTCGGAAGAAATACTTATAATCCCTGATTTTGATACTAGCGATGAAATGTTAGTTGCCCTCCGCAAGCTTAAAAGCCGCAACAGAACACTTTTCACAAAACTGATATCTAATCGTCCAGAATATGTTCAGCTTCGTGCAGAACTATTTCCGACAGGAATCAATTTTAATCGTATTTAATTGCGATTTTCTATGGACTTTTAACCGCACTTGTAGTATAATAGTCTTACCAAAAAACAATGGAGAAATACCATGCAACAAAGAATTATTTGCGGCGACACAATCGCTGAAATGAAAAAGCTCCCAAGCGGTAGCATCGATTTGATATTTGCCGATCCGCCCTATTGGATGCGAACAGAAGGAGTTTTAACAAGAGTAGAAGGAACAGACTTTGATGGTTGCAACGACGACTGGGATCAGTTCCAATCTTTAGAGGACTACGATAAATTCACAGAAGACTGGTTAACAGAATGCTACCGATTACTGAAGCCGAACGGCTCAATATGGGTAATCGGGGGAATGCAATGCATTTATTCAATCGGTGCAATTATGCAAAAATTGGGCTTTTGGTTTATCAACGATGTCATTTGGTACAAGAAAAACCCGACACCTAATTTCATGGGAACGCGCTTAAACAACAGCCATGAAACGCTATTATGGGCAACAAAAAGCAAAAAAGCAAAATACACTTTCAACTATAAAACCGGCAAAGAACTCAACAATGATACAGTTACCGAGGAAGCATTCGCAAAAGGCGAAAGAAAACAGTTGGGATCTGTTTGGCGCATTGCAGTATGTCAAGGAACAGAGCGCTTAAAAACAGACGATGGAAACAAACTGCATAGCACCCAGAAACCCGAAGAAATACTTTACAGAGTAATAGCGATTTCCTCAAAGATGGGTGATGTAGTATTAGATCCTTTCGGTGGCACAATGACAACGGCGGCCATGGCAAAAAAACTCGGAAGACAGTATATCATGATCGAGCGCGATGAAACATATTGCGAGTACGGGCAGAAGCGTCTTGATGCAATTGAATTCGAAGATACGCCAATAGCAAGAGCAGCTTATGATGAAAAGCCGTTAAAAGTAAGCATGGAACAAATGATTGCTGCAGGATACTTCACCGAAGGTGAATGGTTCTACTTAAAGGCAGGCGACGGCGTAGCACAGTTGTGTTCTGACGGAAAGTTGAACTACAACGGCGAGATTATAGATATGCACTCGTGTGCCGCAATAGCCAGAGGTGTAAAAGCAAACCGTCTTAACGGATTCGACTACTGGTATATAAAACGCGATGAAAAGCTTGTATCCATATCTGAAATTCGCGACAATTATCGTCAAAGTTTAAAATAAGAAGCTAAAACTTTTAATAAAATTTCAATTAGCCGAAGTGATGTTGGTGTACTTTTTACTGTTCTTACCTACATTTATACACCTTTTTACTGCTCTTTCGCAAGACACAAAAAAACCGCCTGAAAGGGCGGTTTTTTGTGTCTTGGTGGGGCATAGGGGTCACTCGATCCCTGTGGAAGATTCCGCTTGAAGGGGAAAGTTTAGCAAATCCTTCTGAAAGGAAGCAACATCGACTTGCATCAAGATAAGCATACGCACAGTGTTATTAGATTGACTTTCCTTGAAAAATGTAGTATAATATGTTCATCGATAAATAAGAATTTGGCGGTGAGATAAATGAATTATATTAGACAAGCAAGATATGATGATATAGATAGAATTGCAGAAATTTTGGTGTTTAATTATAGACTGAATTTCTATCAGATATTTCACGATGACGGGTTCTATTTCGAGGAACTAACGGTTGCTAAACAAAAGGCATGCTATGCGAATGAGTTAGAGAAAATTTTGGTTTATGATGATGGTGTTGTAAAGGGATTTATTCAAACAGAAAATGCGGAGGTAAAAAAGTTGTTTGTAGAGCCCGTTCTTCAAGGGAATTCTATTGGTTCTGAATTGTTGAAATATGCGATAGAAGAAAAAAAGGTTAATTTTTTGTGGGCTTTAGAGAAAAACACAAGAGCGATAGCGTTTTATAAGCGACACGGTTTTGATATAACAAATGAAAAGAAATATGAGGAAGATACAACCGAATTTCTGGTTCGTATGGAGCGATAGATTTTAATTTATAGACCAGTTTAAAGGTTTCGACTTTCGCTACACATTTTCATGATAAAAAAGAGATATGACATGCAAAAGCCTTTCTTGTGAGAAACAAGAAAGGCTTTTTGCGTGTTATTTTTCTGTATACCAGTCCTTTGCTCGCTCAAGGGCTTTGTGCCACCCAAAAAGCAGCTCTTGGCGCTTAGCGGCGCTCATTTCAGGCATGTAGCGCGTTTTGGGTGAAAAGAGATGCCGTGCATCCTCTAATTTTGCATATCCCGCGCCCATTGCCGCGGCAAAGGCTGTGCCAAGTGCGGTTGCCTCGGTACAAGAGGGAAGCTCAAGCGGCAAATTTAGGATGTCGGCTTGGAATTGCATTAAAAATCTATCCTGTACGGCGCCGCCGTCACAGCGTAGCAGCACAAGGGGCATGTGCGCATCCTTTTCCATTGCGTTGGCAAGATCGGCTACCTGATACGCAATGGCTTCCTCGGTGGCACGCACGATATGGGCGCGCGTAGTGCCGCCCGTAATGCCGATGATGGTGCCCGTAGCGTAAGGATCCCAATGCGGAGCGGCAAGACCGCTGAAGGCAGGTACAAAATACACACCGCCGTTGTCGGGCAGGGAAAGAGCCATAGGTGCGCTTTCCTTGGCAGAGCTGATGATGCCAAGCCCGTCACGCAGCCATTGCGTGGCGGCGCCTGCGATATAAACACCACCGTCAAGTGCATAGGTGCGCTTGCCGTTAAATTGCCAAGCGACTGTGGTGATAAGCCCATTTTTTGAGCGCACGGATGTTTCTCCTGTATTCATCAGCATAAAGCAGCCCGTGCCGTATGTGGTTTTCAGCATGCCCTTTTCAATACAGCCTTGGCCAAGCAGTGCTGCCTGTTGATCATTGAGCAGTGCTGTGATCGGCGCTTCAATGCCAAGGAACACGGCAGGATCGGAAATACCAAGCATTCGTGCGCTGTCGCCTATCTCGGGCAAGATCCTTGGATCAATGCCCAAAATGGCACAAAGCTCACGATCCCAATCGCCTGCTTCAATATTATATAGCATAGTGCGTGAGGCGGTAGAGGCATCTGTTTTGTGTGCCTTGCCACCCGTGATAGTATAAAGCAGCCATGCGTCCATATTGCCTGCACGCAAGCGATTTTCTTGATGTAGTACTTCACATTTGGGCACGTTTTGCAAGATCCATTCGATCTTGGTGGCGCTGAAATAGCTATCGGGGGTAAGAGCCGTTCTTGCGCGAAACTGATCGCCGTACTGCGCATTAAGCTCCTCAGCGCGCGCGGCAGTGCGCCTATCCTGCTAAACAATGGCGGGATAGACAGGCTTTCCCGTTTCGGAATCCCATAGGGCAACGCTTTCCCCCTCGTGATCGATACCAATGGCAAGGATATCTGCAGGCGCGGCACCTGCCGCTGTCATCGCCTCGGCAACTGCGCCACAGACGGCGTTGTAAATATCCGTTGGATCATGCTCGACCCAGCCTGTTTTGGGGTAGAATTGCTTTATTTCGCAATAACCGCGCGCCGCAGGCGTAAAGCTGCGGTCAAACAGAATGGCGGTTGCACCCGTTGTACCCTGATCGATCGCTAAAAAATATTTGCTCATGTCTTAAGCCTTGCCGTTTAAGCGCGCAAGGAGCGCAGGCAATTCGCCAAGCGCCTCGATCGTGTGATCGGGCTGTGTGCAATCGGCAGGAAAGGGCTTTACGTAAGGGATCCAAACAGCGGTAAGACCTGCCAGCTTTGAGCCCTCAACGTCATTTGTGGGATGGTCGCCCACGTACATGGCCTCGGCGGGGGTGACGCCCATTTCACGGCAGATCGTATGGTATGCCGAGGCGTGCGGCTTGCTTTTGGGGAGTGTACCACAAATAATGATCTTATCAAAATAGGGTGCAAGGGGCGTGTTGTTCAGCTTGTCGTTCTGGCTTTTTTCGCCACCGTTTGTCAGCATGCCAATCAGATACCCTTGCTCACGCAGCGTTTTGAGCGTTTGGAGCGTGTCCTTCCAGAGTGTAATGGTGCGTGGCTGGTGGGTTCTGATCACCTTCATGTATTCCTCGTATGTAGGTATCTTCTTAAATACGCCCTTTGCTACCTTTTCCTTATATACATCGGGCCAGCCAAGGGGATAGGCGCCGTCCTTGTCGGCTTGCTTCATGCGTGCAAGCAGCTCCTCATCAGACAGTTCATCATTGATAAATTCAGCCATGTCCGCTTTAAAGGGAGCAAACATTTTGGCGTAGCTTGCCTCTCTGTCGTATAGGGTGTGGTCAAAATCAAAAATTACGGCTTTAATCATTTTCTTGGTTCTCCTTGGTATTTTTGCTTTTTCGCTTGACCCCTGATAGGGGATTGTGTGACATTGCTTCCTGCATGCTGGCGCTGCTGACATGCGTGTAGATCTGTGTGGTGTTGAGCTGCTCGTGCCCGAGGATATCCTTTAGCACGCGCACGTCCACAGCACCCGTTTGGTACATCAGCGTGGCGGCGGTGTGGCGCAGCTTGTGCACTGATAGGCGGCGCTCTCCAAGCCCTGCCATATCAAGGTATTTGTATACCATCCACTGCACGGTCTTAACGCTGATGCGGTTGTTTTGCCCGCTTAAAAACAACGCCTTTTCTTTGTCCGATCTGCCGTTTTTCTCGGCAAGTCGGATGGGCAGATATTCGGCAAGCGCCGCTTTACAGGCTTCATTTAAATAAATAATACGCTCTTTTGCGCCCTTGCCCGTTACGCGCAGAGACTCTATTTCGCGGTTGATGTCGGTAAGATCGATGCCGCATAATTCGGACACACGCATGCCGCAGTTGAGAAAGAGCGTGATAATGGCATAATCACGCACCGCATTACGGGAATTTTTGTCGTTTTTTACGGTATCAAGCAGTAAAAGCGATTCCTCAAGAGAGAGAAACTTGGGGAGTGTTTGCTTACGCTTGGGCGATTCGATATCGGCGGCGGGATTGGTATCAAGCTGTTTTGTTTTGGTCACAAGATAGCGATAAAACATGCGTATGGAAACCAACTTTCTTGCCTTTGCTGCCCATAGATTTTTGCGCACTGACCCCGTGTATTGTAAAAATGAATAGATCTCGGTGGTGCGGATCGAGCCGATAAATTTGAGGTCAAGGCCACTGATATCGATCGCCAAAAATTCCTCACCCTCAAGATCAATGCCATCACGGCTTGCCACCACATAGCGTAAAAAGGTGCGCAGATCAAGCAGGTATTCCGATACGGTTTTTTGCGAGCAGTTCTGTATCCCCGATTTATATGCCGCAAATTCCTGTACCAAGGGCGGAAGCTCGCGCATGGGTACTGCATATTGATTTTTCATGGCTGCTCCTTTCCTTTGTGATGCTATGGTGTCAGTTGCGAAAAAATTATGAAATATTTTGCTTTTGTCTTGAAAAGTCCTTGATGTTTCGGTATAATAAAATATATTGTTACAAAAAGGGGAACTACATAGTGAAAGAATTTTTTAAGAAATATTCCTATACCATGATAAAACTCTTTGTCAATCAATTTGCCATTGCGCTCTTTGGTCTTGGCATGGCATTTGTCAGTGCTTATGCGGGCAACCTTAAGCTGCGCGTTGCCACCAGCATCGGTGCAATTATCTTCTATCTCTTTTTGCTGTATGCCCATATGTGGGAGATTGGCGCAAAGGACGGAATTTCCGCCCAAGCGCGTGACACCTCGCGTGGGCTGTGGCGTGGATTTGCAATCGGAGCCTGTGCCAACGTGCTGAATATTTTGTTGGCAATCACCATTACGGTAACAAGCCTTGCCAAGGTGGCAGGGGGACTTGGCCAAGCGGCAACTGCTGCGGCACTCATGCTTGAGGGTATGTATTTTGGCGTTTTGTCAGTTCCCGTTGGCGAAGTTGTTTTGTCAGAGCACGCATGGTCTTATTTCCTTATCACGCTGCCCGCCATCCTTGTTTGCGGCATTGCCTATATCCTTGGCAGCTACAATTTGCATGCTACTAATATTTTAATACCAAAAAATAAAGATGTCAAGAACAACGGCCGTCCAAACTGAAAAATATTTTAATAATAATCAGTACAAATCCCCTCTGTCCGACTGGGCAGAGGGGATTTTGTATATTTTTGCCTTTTTCGGCAAGATGCTTTTGGGGGAGCCTTGCTTTTTGCTTGGTGAGAAGAGCAATGATATGTTTTGGGGAGAAAAATCGAAAAATAGCCTGTTTTTTAGCCCCGTTTGGGCAGTTCTACTGTCGGTAGAGCCATAATTTTAAAAAATCTACCGCGATGAAAACGAGAGTATAGTCGCCCGTTACTGCTTTAGGTTGATTTTGGCGGCACTTGACCGTATAATTTCGTTGTAATGAAAAATCGAAACGCCGTATGTGCGGCGAGATAATCGGGAGGATTTTGAAAGATGAAAAAAATTGCAAAAATAATTCGCGGCATTACCGTGCCGCCCGCCATAGTGACAGTGCTTTTTGTTTTGCTGTACTTTCTCCGTGACGATGTAATCCCAAATCCCCTTGATCTTGTATTTTCTTTGTTTTTTTTGGCGGTGGTACCCGTGCTTGCCTACCCGTTGCAGGCAATTGTTCCCGCCTTTCGCCCCGGTGGGCAGAAAATGAAACGCAAACTTGCCTTTATTCTCTCTATTATGGGATATATTGCGGCGTTTACCGTAAGTCTTGTGCGCGGTGCAGTACCGAATCTTGCCTATATCGATGCGGTCTATCTTTGCTCGGTTTTGGTGCTTACCGCACTCAACGTGTTCACACCTTGGCACGCAAGCGGCCATGCGTGCAGTATTGTGGGTCCTATTGCCTTGCTTGCCTGCTTTTTTGGTTGGAGGGCGATCCTTGCGGGTGCTGCGGTGATTGCACTGTCCTTTTGGTCGTCCGTTTATTTAAAGCGCCATACCGTGCGCGAATACCTGCTTGGCGCGGCTTCACCGTTGCTGTCTGCCTTAATGATGTATCCTTTATTTATGCCGACGTTTTAATAGGAGCGCCTGAAATGCGGAAAATGCATTTCAGGCGCTTTTGCTTAAAACCAAATATAGGCTTTGAAAAGGGCGTAATTTTTGCTTTACTTTTAAATATAACTGTGTTATACTAAATAAAATACTATCAATGCAAGGGGAGGTAATGGGATGACTGACGGTAAATTTCAACTGAAAAGCAGTTTTGAGCCAACAGGCGATCAGCCGCAGGCAATCAAGGCTTTGGTTGAAGGTCTTGATGCGGGCATGCGTTATCAGACCTTGCTTGGTGTTACGGGGTCGGGCAAGACCTTTACTATGGCAAACGTCATTGCCAAGGTCAACCGCCCCACGCTGATTTTAGAGCCAAATAAAACCCTTGCGGCACAGATCTGCTCGGAAATGCGCGAGTTTTTTCCTGATGCTGCGGTTGAATTTTTTGTTTCGTATTACGATTATTATCAGCCCGAGGCATATATCCCAGGCAGAGATATGTATATCGAAAAGGATGCCTCGATCAATGATGAGATCGATCGCCTGCGGCACAGCGCCACCTCCGCGCTCCTTGAGCGCCGTGATGTGATCATTGTGGCAAGTGTTTCCTGCATTTATTCGCTTGGTGACCCCGAGGAATACCGCAGTCTTGTTATTTCCTTGCGGCCCGGCATGGAAATGAGCCGTGACACGCTATTAAAGCGCCTTGTTTCCATACAGTACGAGCGCAGTGACCTGAATTTTCAGCGAAACAAATTCCGTGTGCGCGGGGATACCGTGGATATTTATCCTGCGGGATACGGGGAAAATGCGGTGCGCGTTGAATTTTTTGGAGATGAGATCGAGCGCTTGACGGAATTTCGTGCGGTAACGGGTGAGGTTATTCGCGATCTTAGATATTTTGGTGTATTTCCGGCTACCCACTATGCGGTTTCCGCAGATAAGCGCGAGGCGGCGCTTGCCGAGATCGGCGCTGAGATGCTTGACCGCGTTGCTTTTTTTGAGAGTGAAAACAAGCTTCTTGAGGCACAACGCATTGCCGAGCGCACCAAATATGATATCGAAATGCTGCGTGAGGTAGGCTACTGCTCGGGGGTAGAGAACTACTCTCGTGTGCTTTCGGGCAGACCTGCAGGCTCTACTCCTTATACGCTGCTTGACTATTTTCCAAAGGATTACCTGCTTATTGTTGATGAGTCGCACGTTATGCTGCCGCAGGTGCGCGGCATGAGCGGGGGCGACACGGCAAGAAAGAAAAATCTGGTGGATTTTGGATTCCGCTTGCCCTCGGCATACGATAACCGTCCCCTTTATTTTCATGAATTTGAGGATCGTGTCGGACAAGCCATTCTTGTCAGCGCCACCCCCGCTGATTATGAAAAGCAAAATTCCACCCAAGTGGTGGAGCAGATCATTCGCCCCACGGGGCTGCTTGACCCGGAAATCGACGTGCGCCCAATTGCAGGGCAGGTCGACGATCTCATGGGTGAGATCCGCATACGTGCCGCCAAGGGCGAGCGTGTACTTGTCACCACCTTAACCACGCATATGGCAGAGGATCTTACCTCGTATTTTGAGGAGAACGGCATCCGTGTGCGCTACATTCACCATAACGTAGAAACAATTGAGCGCATGGAGATCATACGCGATCTGCGTGTGGGCAAGTTTGACGTTTAGGTGGGCATCAATCTTTTGCGTGAGGGGCTGGATCTGCCCGAGGTGTCGCTTGTGGCGATCCTTGATGCAGACAAGGAGGGCTTTTTGCGCACCGAAACCTCGCTCATTCAGACCATTGGCCGTGCCGCGCGCAACGCCGAGGGCAAGGTCATTATGTACGCGGATAGCATCACGAAGTCGATGCGCGTGGCAATCGATGAAACACGCCGTCGCCGCGCGATACAGGATGCCTATAATAAGGCAAACGGCATTACCCCAAAAACCATTGTCAAGGGCGTGCATGATATTATCGATATTGGCAAGGCGACCGAGGATGCGGGCGGAAAGGGCAAGAAGAAGCTTACAAAGAACGAACGCGAGAAACTGATCCAAACACTTTCTGCAGAAATGAGAGATGCCGCAAAGCGTCTTGAATTTGAGCAGGCGGCGTTCCTGCGTGACAAGATCAGGGAATTGCGGGAAAGCAAGGAATTGTAATATGGCAAACGAGCTTATTTTAAAGGGCGTGCGCGTCCACAATTTAAAAAATATAGATGTGACCATACCGCGTGATAAGCTGGTGGTGCTAACGGGTCTTTCGGGGTCGGGCAAGTCCTCGCTTGCCTTTGATACCATTTATGCCGAGGGGCACCGCCGCTTTGTCGAATCGCTCTCGTCTTATGCGCGTATGTTTCTCGGGCAGCTCGACAAGCCCGATATCGATAGCATTGAGGGTCTGTCGCCTGCCATTTCCATCGACCAAAAGACCACCTCAAAAAATCCGCGCTCCACGGTAGGCACGGTAACCGAGATTTACGACTATTTGCGCTTGCTGTATGCGCGTATCGGTGTACCGCACTGTCCTGTGTGCGGCAAGGAGATCCGTCAGCAGTCAAAGGATCAGATCGTTGACCGCATTATGGCGCTTCCCGCAGGCACGCGCTTTATGGTGCTGGCGCCCGTGGTGCGCGGGCAAAAGGGCATGCACGAAAAGGTGCTTGCCGATGCAAGAAAAAGCGGTTATGTCCGTGTGCGTGTTGATGGCAGCATGTACGAGCTTTCCGAGGAGATCAAGCTTGATAAAAATAAAAAGCACACGCTCGAGGTGGTGGTTGACCGCCTTGTTTTGCGCGATGATATCAGGGCACGCCTTGGCGACTCGGTTGAAACAGCGCTCTCGCTTGCAAGCGGAAATTTACTGATTGCCCCCGTGGCACGCGAGGGAGAGGTGGCCCCCGCAGAACTTGCGTTTTCCGAGAATTATGCCTGTGAGGAGCACGGCATTTCTTTTGGCGAACTTGAGCCGCGTATGTTTTCCTTTAACAGTCCGCAGGGTGCATGCCCCAAATGCGCGGGGCTTGGACAAATGCGCCGTCTTGCCGTGTATAAATTGATTCCCGATGACCGCCTTTCCTTGTCCGAAGGAGCAATTGCCGTAAACGGCTTTAAGAGCCTTGCGGCAGAGGATGGGTGGAACGGCCCGCTGTTTGCCGCGGTTGGTGAAAAATACGGCTTTTCAATGGATACGCCGATCAGTGAATTTACCAAGGAGCAAATGGATGTGCTCTATTACGGCTCCGGTGAGGAAAAATATCACGTGGTGCGTTATTTCGGCAAGGAAGCGCATGAGCAGGTGGTAAAATTTGAGGGGCTCGTCAGAATGATCGAGAACCGCATGAACATGGGCGGAAATGAATATTACGATGATTTCATTGAGGATGCGCCCTGTCCCGAATGTGGCGGTAAGCGCCTGTCAAAAACGGTGCTTTCGGTTACCGTTGGCGGCAAGAATATTGATGATCTTTGCAATCTTTCGGTAAAGGATGCACTTGATTTTATAAACGGACTTACTCTTAGTGAAACAGAGCAAACCATTGCAAAGGAAATCCTAAAAGAGGTGCGCGCACGCCTTGGGTTCCTCATTAGCGTGGGGCTTGATTATCTGACGCTCGCCCGCCGTGCAGGCACGCTTTCGGGCGGTGAGGCACAGCGTATTCGCCTTGCCACCCAGATCGGCTCCTCGCTTATGGGTGTCTTGTATATTCTCGATGAGCCCAGCATCGGGCTTCATCAAAGAGATAACGGCAAGCTCATTCGTACGCTGCAGCGCTTGCGCGATCTTGGCAATAGTGTGCTTGTGGTAGAGCACGATGAGGAAACCATGGAGTCGGCAGACTTTATTGTGGATATCGGTCCCGGCGCGGGCATACACGGCGGCGAGGTGGTGGTAGCAGGTACGCCCGCTGAGGTCATGCAGTGCAAAAATTCCATCACCGGTGCATACCTTTCGGGTAAAAAGTCGATTCCCGTACCCAAAGAGCGCCGCCCCGGCAACGGTCATGTGCTGTCGGTCAAGGGTGCACGTCAAAATAACCTCAAGGGCATTGACGTGGATATCCCTCTTGGCTCGCTGGTGTGTGTTACGGGCGTGTCGGGGTCGGGTAAATCCTCGCTTGTCAACGGTATTCTTTATCCGTATCTTGCGCACAAATTAAACCGTTCTGCAACCTTTGCGGGGCCGCACGATAAGATCGAGGGCGTGGAGCATCTTGATAAGGTCATCGACATCGACCAAAGCCCGATCGGGCGCACACCACGCTCTAATCCCGCTACCTATACGGGGCTGTTCAGTGAAATTCGCGATCTTTTTGCAAAGACCCCCGATGCCCGCGCACATGGCTATAAAAGCGGACGCTTTTCCTTTAACGTCAAAGGCGGGCGGTGCGAGGCATGCGAGGGCGACGGTGTAAAGAAGATCGAAATGCACTTTTTGCCCGATGTTTATGTGAAGTGCGATGTCTGCCACGGCAAGCGCTATAACCGTGACACGCTTGAGGTGCTCTATAAGGGAAAGAGCATTGCCGATGTGCTTGAAATGACGGTAGAGGAGGGGCTTTCCTTCTTCTCGGATATCCCCGCGATCAAAAGGAAACTTCAAACCATGTTTGATGTGGGGCTTGGCTATATTGCGATCGGACAGTCCTCTACCACGCTTTCGGGTGGAGAAGCCCAGCGTATTAAGCTTGCCACCGAGCTTGCCAGGCGCAGCACGGGGAAAACCATTTATATTCTTGATGAGCCCACAACAGGGCTTCACAGCGCAGACGTTGCCAAGCTTATTTATATGCTGCAGCGCCTTGTGGATGCGGGCAATACCGTGCTTGTGATCGAGCACAATCTTGACGTGATAAAAACTGCTGATCACATCATCGATCTCGGTCCCGAAGGTGGCGAGGGTGGCGGCACAGTGCTAGCCACGGGCACACCCGAGGAGATCGCCAACGTTCCGCATTCCTATACGGGGCAGTATTTAAAAAAATGGCTTGAGAAGGGAAAGTAATAGACAATGGAATTTGTAGCAACCTGCCTGTTTGGGCTTGAAAAGCAGCTTGGCGAGGAGCTCGATGCCTTGGGGCTTCGGCGCCTTGAAACGATCGACGGGCGTATAACCTTTCGGGGCGAGATGCTTGACATTGCCCGCGCCAATATGCGCCTTAGATGTGCGGAGCGCATTTACATCAAGGTCGGTGCTTTCCCCGCGCGCAGCTTTACAGAGCTGTTTGACGGTGTAAGAGCGCTCCCGTTTGAGGACTATATTGGAGAGATCGATGCCTTTCCCGTCAAGGGGCACGCCATCAAAAGCACGCTTTTTTCTGTACCCGATTGCCAAAGCATTGTCAAAAAGGCGATCGTGGAGCGCCTGCGCGCCGCGCACGGCGTAACCGCTTTGCCCGAGGACGGCGCAAAATATCAGATTGAATTTTTCATATTTAAGGATGTTGCCACGCTGATGATCGATACCAGCGGTGTAGCACTCCATAAGCGCGGATACCGCCCCGCGGCAGGTGCCGCGCCCCTTCGCGAAACGCTGGGTGCGGCAATCGCGCTTACCGCCCGCCCTCGCACCGATACACTTATCTGGGATCCCTTTTGCGGTTCGGGCACGATCGTGATTGAGGCGGCGATGATAGAAAAGGGAATATCCCCCAATACGGGGCGAGTTTTTGCCGCAATGGACTATGATTTCCTTGACCACCGCATTTGGCAAAGGGCACGCGAGGAAGCCGAGGATCTTGTCAAACGTGATGAGAAAATAGAGCTTTTTGGCTCGGATATTGATGAAAAGGTCTTGCAGTATGCAAGGGAAAATGCGGCGCGTGCAGGCGTTGCGGATGCTATTAAATTTTTCCGCATGGATGCTAGAAAAATCGAAAAGCCCGACCGCCGCGGCACACTCATTTGCAACCCGCCTTATGGCGAGCGCATGATGGAATTAAAAGAGGTTGAGGCGCTTTACCGTGATATTGGTAAAACCTTTGCTACCTTTGACCCGTGGCAGATGTACGTGCTGACCTCGCACCCGCAGTTTGAGCGCTTTTTCGGCCGCCGTGCCGACAAAAAACGCCGTCTTTATAACGGTATGATCCCGTGTGATCTTTATCAATATTTCAAGCCGAAATTTCCGAAAAAATAACCAAGATATCAAGTGTTGCAAGAAGGAACCGCGCCCAACGGTACGGTTCCTTCTTTTTTTGCGCTTTTCTTGCTTCACCACTTGACATTTCCATATAAAAATAGTATAATATTAAACTGTAATATTATATTTAAAGGAGTTCCCGATGTCCGAGAATTGCAAAGGAAAGGCAAGCGTGAGTGCCGCCCTTGATATGACACCGTATATAGATGCCGTTCGTGCTTTTTCGGACGCGCGCACGTGCAAGCCACGCTGCTTTGTCCTTACGTTTGGCTGTCAGCAAAATGTGGCAGACAGCGAAAAGCTTGCGGGTATGGCAGAGAATATGGGCTACGAGATCGTGGATGCCCCCGAGGGTGCGGATCTCATTTTGGTGAATACATGTGCCATACGTGAGCACGCCGAGCAAAAGGCACTCTCTGTGGTGGGGCAGTACAAGCACTTAAAGGAGAAAAATCCCGCGCTTATCATCGGTATTTGCGGCTGTATGGTGGCGCAGGAGCACCGCCGCGAGGAGATCAAAAAAAGTTACCCTTACGTCAGCTTTGTGCTTTGTACGTCGGTCATCTACCGTTTACCGCAGTACCTTTTTGAGGTCATGGAAAAAGGCAAGCGCATTTTGCGCGGTGAGGAGGAGCACACGGTTGCTGAGGGTGCGCCCATTCGCCGTGAGAGCACCTATCGCGCAAGTGTGAGCATCATGTACGGATGCAATAATTTTTGCTCCTACTGCATCGTTCCTTACGTGCGCGGGCGCGAGCGCAGCCGCGAGCCTGCGGCAATCATTGCCGAGGTAAGAGATTTGGTTGAAAAGGGCTATAAGGATATCACCTTGCTTGGACAAAACGTCAATTCCTATGGTAAGGACCGCACAGACGGCTATGCCTTTCCCCAGCTGCTTGCCGATCTTGATCGGATCGAGGGGGAGTATACGCTCCACTTTATGACAAGCCATCCAAAGGATGCAACGCGTGCGCTTGTTGATGTCATGGCTGAAAGCCGCCACGTGGCACACAGCTTCCATTTGCCCCTGCAAGCGGGGAGCGATCGGATCCTCACGCTCATGAACCGCCACTATGACCGTGCAAAATATCTTGATATTCTCGATTATATGCGTGAAAGAATACCCGATATTTCGGTCACCTCGGATATTATCGTAGGCTTTCCCACCGAAACTGAGGCAGAATTTGAGGAAACGCTTGAAATGCTGCGCCGTGCGCGTTTTGACATGATCTATTCCTTCATTTACTCGCCGCGAAAGGGTACACCTGCGGCGAGCATGGAGGGGCAGATCCCTCACGAGGCATCCGCCGCACGCATGAACCGTCTGCTTGCACTGCAAAATGAGATTGCCGAGGCTGCAAATAAGAGGCTTGTTGGCAAAACCGTGCGTGTGCTGTCAGAGGGGGTAAGCAAGACCGACGCTACCACTTATACAGGTCGCACTGACCAAAATAAAATTGTATTTTTCAAAGAGCCCGTCACGGAAGGTGAGTGGGCACTTGTAAAAATAGACCGCGCCGCCGCCTTTGCGCTGTGGGGCGAGGTTGAGAAATAATTTTAGGGAACATTCACCACCGGGTCCTCCTGAGCGTAGTCGAACCCGAAGGGCGACGGCTGTGCCGTCGGGATCTCGGTGGCAAAAAACATAAAAAAGGAGAACAAACAATGGAAATTTTTGAGCTTGCCGCCGCGCTTGGCAAAAAGCTGAAGGAGGATGCGCGCATTAAGCGTCTTGATGCCGCACGTGAAGCATATGAGGCGGATGAGAAGATCGTAAACCTCTCTATGGAATATGCTGTACAGCAGCAGGCACTGCAAACTGAGGCTGTGAAGGAGGAAAGGGACGAGGCGCTTATTGAGAGCCTTAATGCGCGTGTGGAGGAGATCTATAATGAGATCGTCAGTCTGCCCGCATATGTTGAGCTTGAAGCCGCACAAAATGAGGTCAACGACCTGATGAGCAGTGTAAATAACACCATAAACGCGCAAATGATGGGAGAGGAGCAGAGTGGCTGCACACACAACTGTGCCACCTGCGGCGGCTGCCACTAAGGCTGCTTGCGATATTGCACGCAACCGTAGGGGAGGGGTTCTCCCTCCCATCACTCCCACACATATGTAAAAATCCCACTAAAAGGAGAGCCCACTTATGACACCCATGATGGAGCAATATTTTGAAATCAAAAATCAATATAAGGACTATCTCGTATTTTACCGTCTGGGTGACTTTTACGAAATGTTTTTTGAGGATGCCAAGCTTGCCTCGCGTGAGCTTGAGCTGACGCTGACGGGTAGAGATTGCGGCGAGGCAGAGCGTGCACCCATGTGCGGCGTACCCTTTCACAGTGCGGAGGGGTATATTGCAAAGCTGATCGCCAAGGGCTACAAGGTCGCTATTTGTGAGCAAATGGAGGATCCTGCAAAGGCAAAGGGGCTTGTGAAGCGCGATATCGTGCGCATTATTACACCCGGCACCCTTCTTGAGCCCGGTATGCTTACTGAGCAGAAAAACAACTATTTGTGTGCCGTGTGCCTAGGGGAACTTTCCTTTGGACTTGCCTTTGCAGATGTTTCCACAGCAGAGGTCTTTGTGACCGAGATTGCGGGAGCAAACAGAGCGGCACGCCTGCAAAGTGAGATCGGCACCTATCAGCCAAGCGAGGTGATCATTGATAGTCCCCGCGAGGATTGTGCCGAGCTGGCGGATTTTATCACGGGCCGCGTAGGCGCGATGCTTTCGGCAGGCGAGATCGATCGCTTTGATTTCGCGGTGGCCCTGCAAAATGTAAAGGCGCAGTTTGGCAGCGCTTTGCCAAGCGGGCTTGAGCATTCGCGCCCCGCAATTTCGGCTGCGGGCGCGCTGCTTGATTATATCAGAGATATGCAACGCAGTGATATCTCTTACATCAAAACGCTGCACGTTTATACCGACGGGCAGTATATGGATATGGATATCAACACGCGTCGCAATCTTGAGCTTTGTGAAACCATGCGCTCAAAGGAGAAAAAAGGAACGCTTTTGTGGGTGCTTGACCGCACCAAAACAGCGCCCGGAGCGCGCCTGTTGCGCTCCTATATCGAGCATCCGCTTCTCTCGGTTTCCGAGATCGCTAAGCGCCAAGGCGCGGTTGCGGAGCTGTTTGGCAATTATATGCTGCGTGAGGATCTTGGCGCGCTCTTGTCCTCGGTTCTTGACCTTGAGCGACTGATCACGCGCATTGTCTACGGTACGGCAAATGCCAAGGATCTGCGTGCCGTTGCCACGACCGTTTCGGTTTTGCCCGAGGTGCGCCGCCTGCTTGAAAATTGTCAAAATGCCGAGATCCGCCGTATTTGGGAGGAGCTTGATGATCTTACCGATATTTACGAGCTGATTGACAGCGCCATTGATGAAAATCCCCCCTTTGTGGTCCGCGAGGGGGGAATGATCCGCGAGGGGTACAGCGCCGATGTGGATTATTTGCGCTCCGTAATGAAAGACGGAAAATCGTGGATCGAGCGCGTGGCAAACGAGGAGCGCGAGAAAACAGGCATCCGCACACTCAAGATCGGCTACAATAAGGTATTTGGGTATTACATCGAGGTGTCAAAATCCTTTATCGATCAGGTGCCTGATACATACATCAGAAAGCAGACGCTGACCAACGGTGAGCGCTATATCACCGAGGAGCTAAAGGATATGGAGGCTACCATTTTGGGCGCCACAGATAAGGTCTGCTCACTTGAATATGAAATTTTCCAGGACGTTCGCGCCAAGGTCGCTGCCGCGGGCGAGCGTATACAGCGTGTTGCCACGCGCCTTTCCGAGCTTGACGTATATCTTTCTCTTGCCGATGTGGCGGCGCGGAACAAATATATTTGCCCTGAGGTAGACGGCGGGGATGAGATCTTTATTAAGGACGGCAGACATCCTGTGGTCGAGCAGTTTGTAAGGGATACCTATTTTGTCCCCAACGATGCCTTGCTTGATACGGGTGTTAACCGCGTGATGCTGATTACGGGTCCCAACATGGCGGGTAAATCCACCTACATGCGTCAGGTGGCATTGATCGTTTTGATGGCGCAGATCGGCTCCTTTGTACCTGCCGCATCGGCACATATCGGCATTGTGGACAAGCTCTTTACCCGTGTCGGTGCCTCGGATGACCTTGCCTCCGGTCAGTCCACCTTTATGCTGGAAATGAACGAGGTAGCGTATATCCTGAAAAATGCGACACGCAAGAGCCTGATCATCTACGATGAGGTCGGGCGCGGCACCAGCACCTTTGACGGCATGAGTATTGCGCGTGCCATTGTCGAGTATACCAACAGTCAAAAGATCGGGGCTAAGACCCTGTTTGCCACACACTATCATGAGTTGACCTCGCTTGAAGCGGAGCTTTCGGGTGTTATAAACTATAATATTGCCGCCAAAAAGAGGGGTGATAGCATTACGTTTCTCAGAAAGATCGTGCGCGGCTCTACCGATGATAGCTACGGCATTGAGGTTGCCAAGCTTGCGGGGCTGCCAAATGAGGTCATTCGGCGCGCCAAGGAGGTGCTTGCCACCGTTGAGGAAACGGCAAAGGCGCTTTCCAAGCCCGACACCGCACCGGCAAAGCCCGCAGACGACACGCTCATTACCATAGAGGATCAGATCAATGAGCAGGTCATCGAGGAACTGCGTAATACCGATATCAATACACTTTCGCCTTATGAGGCAATGTCATTTTTGTTTGACCTGAAAAAACGCTTACAGTAAGATAGGAGGTAATCCATGGGAAAAATCAACGTGCTTTCCTTTGCCGTTGCCAATCTCATCGCCGCAGGCGAGGTCGTAGACCGCCCCGCCTCGGTCATTAAGGAATTACTTGAAAATGCTATTGACGCAGGCGCAACACGTGTCACGGTTGAGATCCAGCGCGGCGGCATCACCTTTATGCGCGTGGCGGATAACGGGTGCGGTATGTCACCCGAGGATCTGCCCGTTGCCATTCGCCGCCATGCCACAAGTAAAATAAAGGATGCGGCAGACCTTGACGGCATTGCCACCCTTGGTTTTCGCGGCGAGGCGCTTGCCGCCATTGCCTCGGTTTCTGATCTGCGCATTATCACGCGCTCTGCCGATGCAGAATTTGGAACTTGTCTTTCGGCAAAGGCGGGCGAGGTGGTGGAAATGACCGAGCAGGGCGCGCCTGTTGGCACGACCGTGATCGTAGAGAACCTGTTTGGTAACGTGCCCGCACGCCGCAAATTTCTCAAAAAGGACGTGTCGGAGGCAATTGCGGTTTCTACTTATGTTGAAAAGATCGCGCTCTCGCGCCCTGATATTGCCATTCGTTTGATCATCGACGGTAACATGAAGCTGGATACCGCAGGTGACGGCGAACTGAAATCAGCCATGTATGCCGTATTTGGCAGAGAGTTTGTAGGAAAAATGATTGCTGTTAAGGGCAAGGGAGAGGGTGTTTCGGTGGAGGGCTTTATCAGCCGTCCCGATCACGTGCGCCCCAAACGCAATTACGAAAACTTTTTTATCAACGGCAGATATGTAAACTGCCGCACCGCCGCGGCGGCACTTGAGCAGGCATATGTATCCTTTTGCCCGCCCGAGCGCTTTCCTTGCTGTGTGTTAAATATTACGATCAATCCCGCGGCAGTCGATGTGAATGTACATCCCGCCAAGCTTGAGGTCAAGTTTTCAAATGAACGGCCTGTGTTTGAGGCGGTCTATTCCGCTGTGCGTACCGCGCTTGAAAACGATGATACGCGACCCGAGATGAAGCTCAAAAATACAGCGCTGCCTTCTGCTGCCAATGCGTTTGTGCCGATCGAGGAGGGAAGAAAAGAGAGCCTTTCGGCACGTCAGATCACCATTGATCACAAACCCACAAAGCCCGCCGCACCGCCTGCCTTTTCACACATGAGCGCGGCGGAATACGCAAAGAAATATACAAGGGCTGCTGACACGGGACAGCTTGCTTCTCCGCTTCCGTATCGCCGTAGCGAAACAGATCCCACAGGCACAATGCTCAAAGAGGCAGCGGCATACGCTCGCCCGATCTATCATGTGCCGACAAGTGCGCCTCGCGCACAGGCAGCTCCTGAAAAACCTGTTGTAGAGGCGATTCACGAATCACCCGCTATCCCTGACGCGCAGCAGACGGCACAGATTACATCCGTACCTGTTTGGCGCATCATTGGCGAGGCGTTTTCGGCATATGTGATCGTGGAATGTGACGATAAGCTTTTGCTCATCGACAAGCATGCCGCACATGAGCGCGTGCTGTTTGAGGAATTGCGTGCGCGCATGAAGGAGCGCACCGATACTACGCAAATTTTACTTTTGCCCCTCTCACTCTCGGTTAGTGCCGAGGATGCGGCTCTCTTTGAGGCATACCGCACCGAGATCGAGGCGGTGGGCTTCGCCTTCACGCTCTCCTCGTATACCGTGGAGGTCAGCGAGATCCCCGAGGGGCTAAAGCCCGCAGAAGCGGGAGAGCTGCTCTTGTCGCTCCCCGTAACACTTGCAGAGGGTACGGGGGATGCCAAGCTTGCGCGTGATATTCTCTTTGAAAGGGCGCTTTACCAAGGCGCCTGCAAGGCGGCGATCAAGGCAGGGCGCTCCTATCCGCCCGAATATGTGGAGGAGCTTGTCAAAAAATTGATGGCACTGCCCGATATTACCGTGTGCCCCCATGGGCGCCCTGTCGCAATGGTGCTCTCGCACGCACAGATCGATCGGCAGTTCAAGAGATCCTGATCATGAATAAAACCACCAATTCCAAATTAACGGGAATAGCAAAAGCGCTCAGAAAAAATATGACAAAGGAAGAAAAGCACCTTTGGTATGATTTTTTGAAGAAATTACCCATTACCGTTCATCGTCAAAAGGTGATTGGAAATTATATCGTGGATTTTTATTGTGCCGAAGCAAAATTAGTTATAGAGCTTGATGGTTCGCAACATTATGAAGTCAAGGGCAGGCAAGCAGACGCAGCTCGCGATGCTTATCTTAAGGACTTGGGTGTAGAGGTCGTGCGGTATTCTAATCTTGATGTTGACCGCCGTTTTGATGCGGTATGTCAAGATATATCAAAAAGGCTTCTCCTTGAGGAGAAGCTGGCGCGGCACGCGACTGATGAGGTGTAGCCACCGCAGGTGGCGTATTAACGCCAAACGGCAAATGATTGATAAGGACGGATGCTTGGCATCCTACACCTCATCCACCGCCAAGGGCGGTTCCCCTTCTCCTCAAGGAGAAGGCTGAAAAGGTGTCCTTCCAAATATGATAGAAAAGTAAAGTTACAAAACTATGGGTCAAGCTGTATTCTTGGCTCCGAAAGGAATAAAATATGTCAAATTACGAGGTAAAGGCGCGCGACGGGCGTGCCCGCCGCGGTGTGCTGCACACCGTGCACGGGGATATCGAAACTCCCGTATTTATGAATGTTGGCACTTGTGCCGCCATCAAGGGTGGCGTGTCTACCGTTGAACTTGAGCAGATCAACTGTCGCGTGGAGTTATCCAACACCTACCATTTGCACTTGCGCCCGGGTGATGGGCTCATTCGTGATATGGGCGGCTTGCATAAATTTATGAATTGGAAAAGGCCGATCTTGACCGATAGCGGCGGATTTCAGGTCTTTTCGCTCTCGCCACTTCGTAAGATTACCGAGGAGGGCGTGCACTTCGCCTCTCACATCGACGGCAAGCGCATTTTCATGGGTCCTGAGGAGAGTATGCAGATCCAATCCAATCTCGCCTCGACCATTGCGATGGCGTTTGATGAGTGCATCGAAAATCCCGCACCCTATGAGTATGTAAAGCAGTCTATTGCACGCACTTACCGTTGGCTGGTGCGCTGCAAGGCAGAAATGGAGCGCCTCAATAGTCTGCCCGATACCATCAACCGTAATCAAATGCTTTTTGGCATCAATCAGGGCGGTGTTTATGAGGATCTGCGCATCGAGCATATGAAGCAGATCGCCGAGCTTGATCTTGACGGCTATGCCATAGGAGGCCTTGCGGTGGGTGAATCCACTGAGGATATGTACCGTATCATCGATGTGGTCGAGCCCCACATGCCCGAAAACAAGCCGCGTTATCTCATGGGCGTTGGCACGCCCTGTAACATTCTTGAGGCGGTACACCGCGGCGTCGATTTCTTTGACTGCGTCATGCCATCGCGCAACGCACGTCACGGTACACTCTTTACCTGGCAGGGTAAAATTACCCTGATGAACGCGAAATACGCGCGTGACGACCGCCCTATTTCCGAGGGGTGCCAGTGCCCGACCTGCCGTAACTACTCGCGCTCCTACATTCGCCATTTGTTAAAGGCAAAGGAGTCGCTCGGTATGCGCCTTGCCGTCACGCACAATCTGTACTTTTACAACGACCTCACGCAAAAGATACGTGATGCACTCGATGGGGGCTATTTTGAAAGCTTTTATCAGAAGTATCACGTGGCGCTCGGAGAGCGCCACCCCGACTAAAGTCGCGGCATCTCGGTCATACTGAATGTGAACAAAATCCTTTAGATCATTCAAAAGGGAGAATATATGATAGCGAAAGAATTACTTGGCGATCTCTTGTCGATCGCCGTATCCACGGGCGGCGATTTTGCCGAGGTGTTTGCCGAGCGCGAGCACGCCACCCGTATTCACTTCGTTTCGGGCAAGGTGGAAACCATACGTGACCAAGTGATAGCAGGAGTTGGTATCCGCGTGTTTTGCGGTACAAAGACCTATTATGCTTCCACCTCAAATACCACCCGTGAGGGGCTACTTGCCTGTGCCGCGGCAGTGGCAGGGGCTGTGGGAGAGGCGCAGGGAAAGCGCCATATCGATCTTACGCCCGATGCAATAGCAAAGCGTCACATTGTGAAGCGGTATCCCGATGACGTACCGACGCGCCAAAAGACAGATATCCTGCGTGAGGCGTGCATGGGGGCATCCATGGTGGATGAAAGGATCTCGCAGGTTGACGGTACCTATCTTGATACCGACCGCGCCGTTTTGATTGCCAATACCGAGGGGCTTTGCCGTGAGGACCGCAAGGTGCGCACGCGCCTTGCCATTTCGGCGGTTGCAAGCGATGGCACTGAGAATCAATCGGGCTTTTATGGCCCCGGCGGTGGCGTAGGCATTGAGTTTTTTGATGCCGTTTGCCCGAAAAGCGTTGGTGAGCGGGCGGCAAGGCAGGCTTTGACCAATCTTACCGCCGGCTACTCCCCTGCGGGCACGATGACGGTGGCAATTGAAAACGGATTTGGCGGTGTCATTTTCCACGAGGCTTGCGGACATTCGCTTGAGGCGACCTCGGTTGGCATCGGCGCTTCGCAAATGGCGGGTAAATTGGGACAGCAGATCGCCAATCCAAAGGTGACCGCTATTGACGACGGCACCATTGTTGGCGGCTGGGGCTCTTACCATATTGATGATGAGGGAACGCCCGCCACGCGCAACGTGCTGATCGAAAACGGTGTTTTGAAAAATTATATGATTGACCGCCTTGGCTCGCGTCGCTTGGGGCTACCCATGACGGGGTGCGGCAGGCGTGAGAATTATGCGTATGAGCCAACCTCGCGTATGACCAATACCTTTATTGACAACGGCCCCGATAAAAACGAGGATATCATTGCCTCAATCGAATATGGACTTTATGCCAAGGAAATGGGCGGCGGATCTGTAAACCCCTTAACGGGCGAGTTTAATTTTGCTGTTAAGGAAGGATATATCGTGCGAAACGGCAAGATATGTGAGCCTGTTCGCGGTGCCGCGCTGATCGGCACGGGTGCCGAGATCCTGCAAAACATCGATATGGTAGGACAAAATCTAAAAACGGGGCAGGGCATGTGCGGCTCAAGCAGTGGCAGTGTGCCCACTGACGTGGGGCAGCCCCTCATTCGTGTGAAAAAGATCACGGTAGGAGGCCGCTCATGAGCTTTGAAGAAATAAAAAAGGTTTTATTTGATGCCGCAAAAAAAGCGGGACTTACCGATTACGATGTTTATTACCGTATGTCGACCGAGCTTTCAGCAGATGCCTTAAATCACGAGCCAAATGCTTCATCCTTTGGCACGGCAGGGGGCGTGAGCTTTCGCTGTGCGGTTGACGGCAAGATCGGCGCGGCTTCTACCGAAATGATCGAAAGGGCAGAGCTTGAAGCACTTGTGCCGCGTGCCATGGCAAACGCCGCACTCTTGGATGCCGATGAGGAGCCGATTTTTTATCAGCCACAGTCGGGCGACGCTTACCGCAAGGTAACCGTTGATAAGCCCGCACTCCCCACCGCAGGCGAGCTGCGCCGTGTGGCAAACGAACTACAGGATCATATCTATGCGGCGTCAGATCTTGTTACCGACGGTACCGAAACCGCGGCAGGTGCTACCGAGGTTACGGTTTGCCTTGCCAATGCAAAGGGGCTTTCGCTTTCGCACAGCGCGGCTATGCGATATGCCTATGCCGAGGCGGTGATCAACGACGGCAACGAGCCCTCCTATGGCACAGCAGTGACAAGAGAGTTAGGCAAGGATATTTCCGAGGTTGCCAAAAAAGCAGTGTCTGAGGCGCTTGCGCGCCTTGGTGGCGCTCCCGTGAAAACGGGTAAATATAAGGTAGTGCTTTCTGCCAAGCAGGTGCGTGCGCTCTTTTCCGCCTTTTCGGGTATATTCAGCGGAAAAAATGCCATGCTGGGGCTTTCCTTGCTCAAGGGTAAGGAAAATACCGAGGTCGCATCTCCTGTGCTTACTCTTTATGACGACCCCTTTTATCCCGATAACACCATGCAAATGCCCTTTGATGCAGAGGGCGTGCCTACCTACAAAAAGGCACTGATCGAGGCGGGGGTTCTGAAGACCCTGCTTTACGATCTTACCACAGCCAAAAAAACAGGCAACACCTCAACCGGTAACGCAGGGCGCGGCTCTTATGCCGATCCCGTTTCGATTCGCTCCTATTGCCACGCGATTGCCCCCGGTAACGCCACGCTTGACGAGTTGTTTGCCGAAATGGGCGAGGGGCTTTATATTACCGAGCTGAAGGGCTTGCACGCAGGATGTGACGCCGTAACGGGTGATTTTTCGATCGAGAGCGCGGGCTTTGCCGTTAAGGGCGGTAAGCTTGCGGGGCCGGTCAAGGCGTTTACCGTGGCAGGCAACTTCTTTGAGCTACTCAAAAGCATCGAAGCCGTGGGCAGTGAGGTGGAAACAGGTATTTGCGGATTTTCCATGACCGCGGCACCTGCCATGCTTGTAAAAGATATTTCGGTTGCCGGCGAAAGCTGAGAAAAGCACTTGATTTTTTTAAGAAACAGATGTAAAATAAACTGTCAATATTATACAGAGGATTGTTATGCAAACTATTAAAAAATTGATCGCAGATAAACTTGTCGAGGGCATATGTGCCCTCGGCGCACCCCAGGCGCCCGAGGCTTCGGAGCTTGTGGGCATGCTTGAATATCCGCCTGATGACACCATGGGCGACCTTGCGCTTCCGTGCTTTAAGCTCTCGCGCACGCTTCGCCGCGCGCCCGTGCAGATTGCGGCGGCGCTTGCCGAGTGCCTTGGCAATATGCCATCGGTTGAAAAGGCAGAGGCTGTAAACGGGTATCTTAACATTACCGTTTCCAAGGATTATCTTGTAAATACCGTGCTTGGGGGCATTATCGAAGCAGGCGAAGCATACGGCTCTTCTGAGGTCGGCAAGGGCAAGACCGTTGTGCTGGATTACTCCTCCCCGAATGTTGCTAAGCCCTTTCACATTGGGCACCTTGGCACCACCGTTATCGGTCACTCCCTGAAAAAGTTGCACGAGTTCCACGGCTACAAGTGCGTTGGCATCAATTATCTTGGTGACTGGGGCACGCAGTTTGGCAAGCTTATCGTGGCTTACAAAAAGTGGGGCAATAAGGAAATGATCGAGCAGGGCGGTATTGACAAGCTTGTTGAACTTTACGTTAAGATCAACAATGCAATTTCGGGCAATGCCGAGCAGGGTATTGTTGCCGATCCCACGCTTGGAGATGCCGCACGTGCCGAGTTTAAAAAGCTTGAGATGGGTGATGAGGATAATCTGGCGCTCTGGCGTTGGTTTATCGACATCAGCCTTGCCGAATATGAAAAAACATACAAGCAGCTTGGCATTACATTTGATAGCTATAAGGGCGAAAGCTTTTATACCGACAAAATGCCTGCTGAGGTGCAAAAGCTGCGTGATAAGGGGCTTCTCAAGATCGACGACGGTGCTTCGATCGTTGACCTTGAGCCATACGGCATGCCCCCTTGCCTTATTTTAAAGCGCGACGGGTCAACCCTTTACCCCACGCGTGATATCGCCGCTGCCGTGTATCGCAAAAATACTTATGATTACGATAAGTCCATTTACGTGACCTCCGCGGGGCAGAGCCTGCACTTTGCACAGTGGTTTAAGGTCGTGGAGCTAATGGGCTACGATTGGCACGACAAATTGGTGCACGTGCCTTATGGCACTGTTAGTATCAACGGTGCAAAGCTTGCTACCCGTACGGGTAACGTAGTACTCTTAAAGGATCTTTTCCGCGCCGCCATTGAGGAGGTCAGCAATATCATGACGGAAAAGAATCCCAATATCGAGAATAAGGAAGAGATCGCCGAGGCGGTTGGCGTTGGTGCGATCGTGTTCTACTATCTTTCAAACAGCCGTATCAAGGATATCAATTTCGTTATGGAGGATGCCCTTAATTTTGACGGCAACACAGGCCCTTACGCGCAATATACTTATGCGCGCACCTGTGCGGTGCTGCGCCGCGCTGAGGGTGAAGCGGCTCCCACCTCGCTTTCGATCACCGCGCCCGATGAGGCGGCGCTTTTAAAGGTGCTTGCCAAATTCCCCGAAAAGGTGAGTGCTGCGATTGCAGATTACGAGCCCTCGGTCATTACACGTTATATTCTTGATGTAGCAGCTGCATTTAATCGTTTTTATCACAACTGTCAGATCTTGTCGGCAGAGGATCCTGATGTGCGTGCTACGCGCGTAGCAATCACGCGTGCCACCAATGTGGTGCTTGGTAACGCATTCCCGCTGATCTGTATGAAGAAAATGGAAAAAATTTAATCTATAGGAGATACGTAACATGTCAGGACATAGCAAATGGGCGAATATTAAGCACAAAAAAGAAAAAACCGATGCACAAAAAGCAAAGGTCTTTACGAAGATCGGCAAGGAGATCGCTGTTGCCGTAAAGGCAGGCGGCGGTGATCCTAACTCTAACTCCAAGCTGCGTGACCTCATTCAAAAGGCGAAATCCAACAATGTACCCAACGATAATATTGACCGTATTATCAAAAAGGCAATGGGCGCGCAGGGCGAGGATTATGAGGAGATTACTTATGAGGGCTACGGCCCCGGCGGTGTTGCCGTTATTGTAGAAACCACCACCGACAACCGCAACCGCACAGCGGGCAACGTGCGCTCCTACTTCAATAAATATCACGGCAATATGGGCACATCCGGCTGTGTATCCTTCCTCTTTGAGGAAAAGGGCGTTATCATTGTCAATAATGAGGATGGCGACATTGAAGAGGATAAATTGATGGAAACCGCGCTTGAGGCAGGTGCTGAGGACTTTGCCGCAGGTGATGGCGTATTTGAGATCTACACCGTTGTAGACGATCTTTATGTCATCAAGGAGGCGCTTGAGGCGCAAAAATACCCCATTCTTTCGGCAGAAAAGGATAAGATCGCCTCAACCTCGGTAGAGCTGACCGACCCCGACGACATCAAATTCATGGGGCTTCTCATCGACATGCTTGAGGATGACGATGATGTCATGAATGTTTACCATAACTGGGAGAACTGCGATTGATCGGCGCGAAAAATAAACGGTGTATTGCGTCGTTGTTCCTCAAAAGCAGCTTGACGTAGGTTACTACGCCTGCGCTTTGCTTTCTTGCGGTACGCCTCGCACTACTTGTTTCTTTTCCGCACGAGAAAGCTTTGCGTAAAAAAATAGATTCGGCACTTCTCTCTGCATTCTTAGCGGAGAAATGGCAGACACAAAATTTCGGCAGAGAAATTGTTTTCTCTGCCGATTTGTGATATAATGGGATGGGTGATGAAAATGGAGAACAAAAAAGAACTGCCGAAAAGAAAAGATATACGGCTCAAGAATTATGATTATAGTTCTCCCGGTGCATATTTTGTAACCATCTGTACGGAAAACAGAAAGAATTACTTTTGGAATGGATCGATTGACCCACAGGTGTTCGATTGGC
>JAFVTV010000035.1 GCA_017502975.1 Clostridia bacterium
AAGATCGAAGAGCTTGCTCTTCAGGCGCAGGGCGTGTGTATCTTCGCGCGCCGCGCGAATACCCCTCATGCCGCATATGAAAAGCCAAGCCATTACGCTGGTTCTCATAAGGATGTTTGTATTTTGTAGGGGCGATTCATGAATCGCCCCTACGGACACACACAAATTTCGGCAGAGAACTTGTTTGCTCTGCCGATTTGTGTTATAATGGGTTTAGCAAAAGCCTTCCTCCGGGAGGAAGGTGGCACGCGGAGCGTGACGAAAGGAGCCTGCGTAATTTGGGGTTTGTGCTAACTTTATTGTAACGCACTCTCCCTCACCCGACTTCGTCGGGAGCTCCCTCCCGGAGGGCGCCTATATACGCCGCAGCGCAACCTTAGGGGTATGGGCTTTGCCCGATGCCGGCGTTGCTTGCAACGCTGTAATACAAAGGCGAAACTGGCGATAAAGGAGTAATATACCAATGTCAAAAATTATATTATCATCATGCGATTTTAGAAACGGCGAACCAGCCAAATGCATATACGACAATTTGCCACATCCGGTTGATCAATGCAAGATATTGTACTTTCCAAACGAAAAAGCCACAGAAGAAGCAATAAAAAGCACAAAATTCTACCAACGCCTTTCTGAATTTGGGTTTTCCAAAGAAAACATATATATTTTTAATTATTTTTCCCCTGCTGAATTTGATGCAAATACTCATATAGATGTTATATACATTAGCGGTGGAAACACTTTTGGAACCTTGAAAAGAATTAAGGCTTCAAGAGCTGAAAAGGTAATACTTGATTGCTTGTCTCGCGGAGCAATGTATATCGGCGGTAGTGCCGGTGCACATATCGCTTCTCGCTCTATTCAACATGTAGCCAAATATGATGTTGACACATATGGTTTAACGGATTTTTCCGGATTATGTTTATTTAACGGAATTTTAATATGTCATTATTCAGACTTGAGAGAACAAGACTATATGGATTTAATTGAGGCAGGAGAACAAAATATTATTAAGCTTCGAGATCAAGATTTTATTGTTTTTGAAATATAAGATAGCCACGACAGATTTATGAAAATCTGTCGTGGCTATCTATTTGTTTTCTACAGATCAAATTTAAGTCTTATGAGTAAACTTCCTTATGAGAAGTACCCATTCGGCTTGGCTTTTTTCTATCTATTCCCTTTCTCCACTCAATGCTTCTTCCTATACTCCGTAGGGGATATCCCAAAGCTTTTTTTAAAAACAAGGCTAAAATAATTCGCCGAGGGGAAGCCGCTTAATTCCGCCACCTCCTCCATGCTTTTTGAGGTGGTGGTAAGATACATTTTGGCTTTATTAAGACGCACATAGATTACATACTGTATCAAAGAAATATTCATAACGCTCCTAAACCGCTTGCAAAGGGTATTTTTGGAGATAAAAAACCGCTTACTGATACCCTCAAGCGTAATGGACGCCTGATAATTTTCATTGATATAGGCAACAATTTTAAGAACCGTGGTATCGTTTGGCATATTGGTGGGAGAAATACCCTGCGGCGCAATGGGCGAGAGCTCCTGCACACCAAGATAGGCGATAAGCGCCTTAATAAAGGAATGCAGATAATTGCGACGCACGGCAGCATCGCCAATACGGTCAGTGGCAGCCTCCTTTAGAATTTGTGAAACAAAGGTAAATTGCTCATCCGAAAGCGCAAAAGCAAGCTGCTCGGAAAGCCTTGAGAGCTGCTTTTTCTCAAGCTCGTTTAAAAAATCATCTGATATATAGATATTCGTGCGCATATACGCGCCGCCCTCGGTTTTATGGATCGCATAGGGCGGAATCACACACATTGCGCCCGCCTTCAAATGAAAAAGCTTGTTTTCCACAAAAACCTCTCTCTTGCCCGCAAGCAAAAAATACAGTTCAAAAAAATTGTGCGACTGAAATTCAGTCATGTTAAGGCTTGTTTCCTGGCTCCTTTTTTCTATTTCCAAAAAAGGCATTCTCTCTCGCCTCCTTCTCTCTTTTCAAGCCTAACTATACAACAACATTGCTTCAAAGTCAACGCTTATTTCAGAAATTTCTTGTATGATTTATGTATTTTTTTAAAAATGCAAGATGAAATTTATTGAAATATACCGTTTTGTGTTGTTATAATAAAATTGTAAATCTTTTCTTTTCAGGAGGCCCTATATGGAACGAATTGCTGTTGTTGGTATCGGCTCCCGTTTTATGACGTTGTTTGCCAAACGCCTGAAAAACACCTATGCTGACCGTGCCACGGTCGTGGGTGTGTGCGACACCAATCGCGTGCGGTGTGAATATTACCGCGATACCCACAACCCCGAGGTCGCAATCTATGATGATTTTGACAAAATGCTCGACGAGCTGAAGCCCGATTCGGTAATTGTGGCAACCCCCGACTGTACCCACCATGAATACATCATCAAGGCGCTCGAAAAGGGCTACCCCGTCTACTCGGAAAAGCCGATGACCACCACCGAAGAGAGTTGTCTTGCGATTCGAAACGCGGAAAAGAAAACAGGCAAAAAGGTAACCGTTACCTTTAACTGCCGCTTTATGCCCTATTACGCAAAAATTAAGGAGCTTTTGATGAGCGGCGCTGTGGGGCGCGTGCTTTCTATCCATTATGAATATCAGCTTGACACCAAGCACGGTGGTGATTACTTTAAGCGCTGGCACCGCTCGATCGAAACGAGCGGCGGCATGATGGTGCATAAATCCACCCACCATTTTGACATTATAAATTGGCTGCTTGATGACGAGCCCGAGCGCGTGAGCGCACAGGGCAGAAGACTGTACTACGGCAACGACGACCGCCCCCACGGCGAGCGCTGCTCGACGTGTGCGTATGCAAAGACCTGCCACAGCTACGAGCCTCTTCACGAAAAAGCGGGCACACAAAATCTGTTTTTCAAGGCAGAGCACATTGACGGATACCAAAGAGATCACTGCGTGTTTAAGCCCGACACCGACATTTACGACACCATGTCAGTTTCGGTCGGCTACAAAAAAGGGACACTGCTCACCTACACGCTCGATATGTACTCTCCGCGCGAGGGCTACAACCTCACCATTTACGGTACCGAGGGGCGCCTTGAGGCTTCTACCTTCTTTGACAACAAGGACACCTATAAAATCATCCTCACAAAGCACACCGGCGAGGTGCACGAGATCATCTTCCCTGCAGCGGCAGGCACGCACGCAGGGGGTGACGACCGCATGCTGCAGATGTTCTTTGGCGGCGTGAAGGATGACCCGCTTGGGCAGTGCTCGGATAGTTTTGACGGTGTAAAATCCGCCATGATCGGCATTGCTGCCAACCGCAGCATTAAGGAAGGCGTTGCCGTTGACCTCACACCCATACTTGACAAAATGAGATGAGGATCGGAATAAAAAACGCGAAGATCGTAACCGCCGCCGAGGTGCTTGACGGTTATGTATGCGTCATTTCAAACGGCACGATCGATCATATCGGTCGCGAGCTCCCGCAAGCTGATGAATGGATTGACGCCAATGGCGGCTATCTTGTCCCCGGCTTTATCGACCTGCATTGCCATGGCGGAAACGGACTTGAATTTATGGATGCCGATGTCGCAGAGATCGGCAAAATTGCCGATTTCCACCTCTCGCACGGCACCACAACGCTGCTTGCCACAACGCTTGCGGCAAGTGATCGCGAAACAAAAAGCGCACTTAAAAGCATTGCAAAATACAAGCAAGCGTGCCCCATGACCACCATAGAGGGTGTACATCTTGAGGGCCCGTGGCTGAATCCCCTGCAATGCGGCGCACAAAATGTATCACATATGAAACTGCCCGATGCCACGGAACTTGCCGCACTCAAAGCGCGTTATCCCTTTATCCTGCGCGCCAGCGCCGCACCTGAACTTGCGGGTGGCATGGAACTTGGCAAATGCGGCAAGTCGCTGGGGATCGTCATGTCCTGTGCGCACACCGACGCAGATTTCACACAAGCGCAGCAAGCACTTGAGAACGGCTACACCCTGATGACACATCTTTACTCCGGCATGAACGGTGTCACGCGAAAAAACGCCTACCGCACAGCGGGCGCCGTTGAGGCAGGGCTTTATTTCGATGCGTATTTTGCAGAGATCATTGCCGACGGCAAGCATTTGCCCGAGAATTTGCTTCGCTATATTTATAAGTTTAAGGGGGCAGACAGGCTTGCGCTGATCACCGACGCGATCCGCGCCTGCGGCTTGCCCGAAGGCACCCAAACCGTGATCGGCAGTAAGAAAAACGGCTTGCCCGTGGTGGTAGAGGATGGCGTAGCCAAGCTTCCCACACGCGACTCCTTTGCCGGAAGTGCCTCAACCTTTGATATCATTTACCGCACAATGGCACGTGCCATAGGGCAGGATATGGTGGCGCTTTCCAAAATGGCTTCCCTCACCCCCGCTAAGATCATGGGCTGGACAGACCGCGGAGAAATTGCCATAGGCAAGCGCGCGGATCTGCTGCTGCTCGATGAAGACCTGAATATTAAACAAATCATAACAAACAAGGAGAATAGAATATCATGATGAAATTAGTCGTATCTGCCACCAAAGAGGAGCTTGGCAAAAAATCCTCTGCACATGCTGCCGCACTGATCAACAAAGCAATTAAAGAAAACGGCAGCGCGCGCATCCTTTTGTCCACGGGCGCCTCGCAATTCCCCTTCTTTGATGAATTTGTAAAGGAGGATATCGATTGGAGCCGCGTTGAAATGTTCCACCTCGATGAGTACGTAGGCATCAGCGAGGAGCACCCCGCAAGCTTTAAGAGATACCTCATTGACCGCTTTGTTGCCAAGGTAAATCCCGGCAAGGTGCACCTCATCAACGGTAGTGAGGACCCCAAAAAAACGATTGCCGAGCTCACCGCGCTCCTTGAAGAAAAGCCCGTTGACGTGGGGCTTATCGGCATTGGCGAGAACGCGCACATCGCCTTCAATGACCCGCCCGCGGATTTTGAGGCAAAGGAGGCGTACCGTGTGGTAACGCTTGCCGAGCGCTGCCTGCAGCAGCAGATCGGCGAGGGGTGGTTCAAATCGGTTGAGGAAACCTACAAGCAAGCGATCAGCATGACCGCACCTCAAATTATGAAATGCAAGTCTATCATCAGCGTTGTTCCCTACAAGGTAAAAGCAGAGGCAATCTACAACACGCTTGTAAATGACATCACACCCGACGTGCCCGCAACGCTAATGAAAAAGCACGCTGACTGCACGGTATACTGCGATGCAGATTCGGCAAGCCTTCTTAGTGACGCGCTTATCAAAAAATATCAATAACATATAAAAAACGGCAGCGTTTATGAAAAATAAGCGCTGCCCCTTTTGTTTTTAAGGAATACCTCTGACCTCTTTGGGCAACACTGTTTTAGAGAGGCGGTGAGCAAAGCATGAACGAGAGATACGCGGTAAAAACCCTATCCTTTTTAACCGTTACATTGGCGGTCTACTTAATTTTGTGGCAAGCACTTGTGCGTTATTTTGATTTTCCTATCTACTATTACGGGCGCCTGATCGAGGTGCTGTCGCTCATTTTGTTTGCGGTGCTCGCGTTTTCCACACCCATGAGATTTGAGGAAATGGGCATTATCGTGCCACGTTCCACGCTTTTTCGTTCCTTGGCGTTGGGTGCGGCTGTTGGACTTTTATTCGTTGTGGGCTTGATCGCCTCGCGTGCCGTGCTCGGGCTTGAAATAGCCTTTTCTTGGCACATTCGGGGGGATATTTCGCGCGCGACCTATTTTTTGGTTGCCCCCTTTCAAGAGGTGCTTGCCAAGAGCGTGATGCTTTACAGCTTTGAATTGGTTTTTGATAGGCACCATCCGCACGTGTCAAATTTCATGTCAGCGCTTACCTTTGGGGCGTTTCACGTGGTGTACGGCATTAAAATGATGCTGCTTGCCATGCTGTTATCCCTGGTAACGGGGTGGATATTTCGGCGCGAGCGCTGCGTGTGGGGATGCGCCGTGGCGCATTTTGCCTGCGGATTTTTTCCCGTGTGCTTCGGATTTTAACGACTTGCAAAATTCTTTGACATGTGCTATACTTTTAGTAACCGCTTTTAAAAGGGAGAGCACACGATGTCAACGCAACAGAAAAAGCTGCCGCAATCAAACTGCGAAAGCTGCGAGTTTTACGATTATGATGAATACTACGAGGAATATACCTGCTCGATGCGCCTTGACGAGGATGAGATGCGAAGATTTCTCACACGCGAAACCGCCTCCTGCCCCTATTACCGCTTTTACGATGAATATAAAAGCGTCCATAAGCAGATCTGAAAAGGCTGTAAAATACCCTGCCAACACCTTAGTGTTGGCAGGGTATTTTTGGCAATATCTTATAAAATGTAGAAAAATTCATAAAAAAATCACACAACCTGACGAAAAAATAGAGCTTGGCAGTTGATTTATGCGCAACAATATGATAAAATATTTCTATCTGTATAAACTGCGGCAGTAGCCCTGCCGCCGAAAGGAACTGCATATGATAAAAATCGATCATCTGGTCAAAAACTACGGTGCCAACCGCGCGGTTGACGACATCAGCTTTGAGGTCGCCCCCGGTGAGATCGTAGGGCTGCTGGGCCCCAACGGTGCGGGAAAAAGCACGACCATGAATATTCTCGCAGGCTACCTCTCCTCAACCTCGGGGCGTGTACTGGTAGACGGGCTTAACGTACTCGACCAGCCGCTTGAGGTCAAGCGCCGTATCGGGTATCTGCCCGAGCAGCCCCCTCTTTACCTTGATATGACGGTAGAGGAATACCTCATTTTCGTCTACAATCTCAAGGGCTGTACGCTCAACCGCACCAAGCACCTGCAGGAGATCTGCGAGGTAGTAAAACTTACCGATGTGTACAAGCGCCTCATTAAAAATCTTTCCAAGGGCTTCCGTCAGCGCGTTGGCATTGCGCAGGCACTGATCGGCAATCCCCCCGTTATCATTTTTGACGAGCCGACCGTCGGGCTTGACCCCAAGCAGATCATTGAGATCCGCAACCTGATCCGCACCCTTGGGCGCGACCATACCGTTATCCTCTCCACGCATATCTTGCAAGAGGTACAAGCCGTATGCGACCGCATCATCATCATCAACAAGGGGCGCGTGGTGGCAGATGAGCTCACAGAAAACATCAACCGCGTGGGTGCAAGCTGCAACCGCTATCAAGCAAAGATCTGCGGACCGCAGCGCGAGGTGCTTTCCATGCTCCGCGACCGCAGCGACGTGGTGTTTGCCGAGGCGCTCTCCGCGCGTGACGGCGAGGCTTACGTGTACCACATCGAAAGCACAAAGGGCATTGACATCCGCAAATCGCTGTTCTATGCACTCTCAGCAAAAGGCTGGCCTCTTATTGGGCTTGAAACGCTTGGCATGAACCTTGAGGATATCTTTATCACCGTTGTCGATAAGACCGACGACGCGGCAGAGGGGAGAAAACAAAGACGGACAGGTAAAAAAGGTCCCTCTCGCAGCGCCGAAAAGGATATTGCGCAATCCATCCTGGATGCCACTGCCGCAAAACAGGAAAGCATTGCACCCTATGAGGGCGACGAATAAGCCGCCCAAGCAAGAGAAAGAAAGGAGTGCCCGCCACCCCGCGGGTTGACCGAAATACTATGTTTGCTATTTTCAAAAAAGAACTGCGTGCGTATTTTACAACACCCATCGGATTTGTATATTCCGGCGTGTTTCTCGCAGTAGCCGCACTGATCTGTGCCTTTACCACCCTGCAGCAGGCAAGCTATAACACATCTACATATTTTCAGTACCTGCTCTTCACCTTCATCGTGCTGATTCCGCTTCTCACGATGCGCCTGTTTGCCGAGGAGCGCAAAACCAGAACCGAGCAGCTTTTGCTCACAGCTCCCGTTACCATTACGGGTATGGTGCTTGGCAAATATTTTGCGGCACTCACGCTCTTTGCCGCAACCGTGCTGGCCTCGTGCCTGAACTTTGTTCCCTTGCTTGGATACACCATTTCGGAGCAGGCTGTTTCCACCTCGGACACACATATCGGTCCTGTTGGCGGTCAGCTTGTCGGGTGCTTGCTTGGTGTTCTGCTGATCGGCGCTGCATTTATTGCCATTGGCCTTTTCATATCCTCTCTGACCGAAAACCAGCTTGCCTCCGCCGTCATTACCATCGGTGTGCTGGCAGTGCTGATCTTTATCGGCATTGTTGCAGGGCAAGTCAATTCAAGCGTGGTGCGCGCCGTTCTTGGCTGGATCTCCGTTCTCAGTCGCTACGATAACTTTTCGCTTGGCTTGTTTGATTTTTCTGCTCTGCTGTATTATGTGTCGATCAGCGGTGTGTTTATTTTCCTTACGGTGCGCGTTTACGAAAAGCGCCGTTGGGGTTAATGGGAGGTGCTACACATGAATCTTACACATACAAAAAAATTCCGTCATGGTAGCGTTTCCGTTGCGCTTACCGTTGTTGTGATCGCCGCAGTCATTCTTCTCAATGCTATTTTTACAGCGCTTTCACAAAAATATCTTTGGTACATCGATATGACGCCCGAGCCTCGCTTCACCCTCTCGGAAGAGGCAAAGGAGGTTCTTGAGGCAATGGACACCTCAAAGGAGGTAAACATCATTCTTTGCGATGAGAAATACGCATGGGAGGAGGATACCATCCAGCTTGAGGTCTTAAAGACTGCGCTTGATATCGAATTGCTCTGCCCCAACGTACACGTCCGCTATACCGATATTTACACCAACCCCTCATCGGTAAGTGAATACCGCGAGCTTACGGGCAAAAACATTACCACGCAAAGCGTAATTGTCACCTGCGAGAACGCCGTGCGCGTTTACAATCTTGAGGACTTCTTTGTGCTTGACAGCAACGACTATGTAGACGGCTACGACGGAGAGCAGGTATTCGTTTCCTCCCTGCTTTCCGTAACCCAGGCAAGTGCGCCCATGGCCTGCATCACCAGCAACCACGGCGAGGTCTACAGCGAGGCACTCCTTAAACTCCTTGAGCAGATCGGCTTCCAGATCAAAGCAGTGGATCTGACAACTGAGGATCTGCCCGCCGAGTGCCGCTTGCTTGTGATCTTTGACCCCCAATCCGACTTTGTGGTAGGCGGACTTTCCGAAGTTTCCGAAATCAGCAAAATCGAGGAATTTCTTGACAAAAACAATTCTATGATGGTATTTGTCGATAAGGACACGCCTTATCTGCAAAATCTTGAGCAGTTGCTTGCCGAGTGGGGCATTGAAATTGCACGTACCGATGACAACGACAATACCGTGATTGAGGATCTTGCTTCTTCTCTCTCTGTAAACGGCTACACCAACAAGGCTATCTACGAAGAGGGCGGCATGGGTGCCGATATCACAAAGCACATGCGCGAGAACGGCGTGAAAAAAACAGTTGCCTTCCCCAACACCACAGCCCTGCGCTTCTCCTCGCTTTACCAGGAAACGCGCTTTGAGGATTATCGCTCTGCATACTATTCGGGCAACGTAGAGCGCCGTACCTGCTACAACGTTTTCTTCTCCTCCCCCTCCGCCGTTGCCAAGGCAAAGGGTGAGACCGTTTCACAGGCCTCAGAAAATCTGCCCTACACCTATATGATGCTATCCTGCCAAACTGATGCAGATGATGCGAATAACGCGATCAAGCACTCCTTTGTTTTGGCGTGTGCCTCTACCGACTTTGCCTCGGCAGCGGCTCTGGATCGAAGCTACGGCAACGCCTCTGTGCTTTCCTACGCATGCAACACCATGGGCAGTTTGGTCGTACCCGTATCGCTTGACTGTAAATATTACGCCAGCATGCAGATCACCAGTATTACTACCCAGGCAGCAAATCAATTTACCGTGATCTTTACTGTAATTCCCGCTTCTATCGTATTCATCGCCGGCATTTATGTGATGATAAGGAGAAAGCACGCATGACACAACAAAACACCAACCGCTCCGTGGTTAGGATCAAAACCGCGCTGCAACGCCAACGCCGCATGGTGATCTACCTGCTCATCGCGGTAGCGATCCTTGGCGTGGCGCTGGGGCTTACGCTCTTTTTCACCTCGCGTACAGCCTTTATCGATCCTACCGACGGAATCAAATACTATATTGCCAAAAAAGGCGATATTTACGTCATGCAGACCACTGACGGCGAAATATTGCCTACCACCTCAGAGGGGAACTACGTGACCTCTGCGGGAACGATCGTATATGTAGATGATGACACGGGTGAGTTCAGCACCGTGGCTGCAGTTCTTATCGAGGACGGCGAAACCGTTAAATTTGATGCCTATGACGGCAAATATGACGTACTGCTCTATCCCCTGCTTGAGCGTGACAACATTGCCGCCATTGAGGTGCATAACAAAAACGGCAGCTTCAGATTTTTAAGACAGGATATCATGCAGGGCGATGAACTGGTCGACACCGAGTTTTTAATCGAAGACCGCGAAGATCTTGCGGTAGATGAAAGCGTTTTGTTTGCAACGCTGGTATATTTTACAGGCAGAACGCAAACCATGCTGCGCCTTGACACCAACCGTGTAAAGGAGCTGGGTTATGCCGAATACGGCTTGCCCGAGAATGCCGCGGATGCCACACAGTATTTTATCATATCTGCAATGGACGGCACCTCGCACAAGGTCATCATTGGCGACGAGATCCCCTCCGGTGACGGTTATTTTGTACGCTATGCAAACCGTGACGCCGTATATGTTCTCAGCGAGCTGACAAAGAGTGAATACAACGGCACCTTTAAGGAGGCGTTGCTTGGGCGCGTAGAGGATTACGTTACGCCCCCCTCGATCTCTTACTCCATGGAGTCGACCACTTATTTTGATGTTTCTGACTTCAAGCTCTACAAAAACGGCTCAAGCAAGCCCATTATCGGCTTTTCCTACAGCGGATCGATCGATAAACGAAATAACACCTATTACTCTAATATCCCTTACACCACCGACATCAATCTGTCAGGCTATACAGTCAACTCCTACACCGTAGATGACTGCCTGTACGCGCTTTACACATGGGAGCCCGATTTTGTCGTGGCTCTCGGAAGCGGCGATACCATGGGCGACATTGATACAAACGAATGGCTCAAGCCCTATGGGCTGGATACCGAATCCTATGCCTATCAGTTCTCCTTCTTCTTCAACCGCGTCCGTACCTATAACAAGGAAACGGGCAAGGACGTGGTTAAGCGCGCCGACCAAGAAAAACACATCGTTTTGGTAAGTGAAAAGCAGGAGGACGGCTATTATTACGTTTATAACCTCTGCTATGAGTACGACGACAAAACCAAGGATTTCACGATCCTGGCTGACGGCTATAACATGATCGTGGCAATTGATGAGTCGCAGCTTAATTTCCTGTTCTTTACGCAAAAGGACTGGATCTCCGCCGACCTCTTCTCGGGCTCTATTTCTTACTTAGAAGAAATGTCAATTAAGGTTGCCCCCGGCATGCTCAGCCAATATCCTGCGGGATATCAGCAGACCTTCACGCTCGACAACTCCGAAACGCTTAAGTATCTTGCAGAGAATCCCGAGGCCTCCTCTCAGCTGTCCACCGATAAGATGGTCGTTCGTGACAGCGCGGGCAAGGTGCTGAACACCATGCAGATCAAGCATTTTTATCAGTCACTGCTTTATACCGCCTGCCCCGACTATTCTGCCTTGTCGCAAGCACAAAAGCAAGCGCACATCGCTTCGGGCACGGAGGGTGCCGCACTTGTTATCAAGCTCAAATACGTGCTGCGCGAGCTCAACGAGAAGACGGGCTATTACGAGGAAACGGGAGAAGTCATTGTACGTGAATACTGCTTCTACGAAAACCTCTCCACCCCCCTGCAATTTTTCACCACGGTAAACGGCACGGGCGATTTTTATCTCCCCACCTCCCGTATCAAAAAGGTGCTCAACGATATTAGCAAGCTGTACGCCACCCCCGAAACCGACCGCATTTATTATGACAGCTTAACTTAATTTGTTGTGCATCAAGCAAAAAGCCGCACGCTCTATCGCAAAGGATAGAGCGTGCGGCTTTTTCATTATTGTATGCCTTTTGGCATATGCTTTGTTTATTCTGTAACTTTTAAAACACCGGCGTGGGAGCGACATCCTCGGCAGCATTCTCCTGGGGGGCAGATTCTGCTTCGGCAAGTGCCTGCTCGTAAGCGGCAATCACCGCATCCTCAAGTGTGGCACGGAACTGCGCGTTAATGGGATGCACGATATCACGGTAGGTATCGTCGGGATTTTTGCGGCTGGGCATGACAATGAAAAAGCGATCTCTTGCATGAATAACCTTGATATCATGCACAGCAAGCTGACTGTCAAACGTAACCGAAACAACGGCCTTCATAGGCCCCTCATCAAACAATTTGCGAACTTTAATATCTGTGATCTGCATTTTTTGCCTCCTTGAAGTTTTTGTCATATATATGGCATTTCTGGCATGTTTTTAGTATAAAGTGTTTTTGTGGAAGTTATTCAATCGCCATGTGTGCGTTTTGTGAAAGTGTCCGCAAAAATATTCTATTTTTCTACATTTTTTGTGCAATATTGGGAGGAACCGACATGTCTGTTGAAAATACGCATCACACCCCCGCCGAAATTGCGGTATCGCTCATAGGAAAAACAAAGCTGTGGTTTATCGGCATTGGCGGCATACATATGTGTGCCCTTGCCCTCATTTCGCGCGCACGCGGCTTTTTTGTAGCAGGCTCCGATCATGCCGAAAATGAAAATACGGCGCGCCTGCGCCGTGCCGGCGTTGCGGTATATCCCCAACACAATGCCGCGCAAATGGCAGAATTTGATGCCGTCATTTACACCTTAGCGATCTCCCCCGACAATCCCGAATATCTTGCCGCCAAGCACCTTGGCATCCCCCTTTTCTCCCGCGCCGATTATCTTGGATACCTCATGCAAAACTATCCCTGCCGCATCGGCATAGCGGGCAGCCATGGCAAAAGCACCACAACGGCAATGCTGGGTGAAATATTTGATGTGGCGGGGCGCTCGCCCAACGTGGTGTGCGGCGCGGTCATGCCGCGCTTTGGTGCGCCCTTTGTGGCGGGGGGCGGCAATGATTTTATTTTTGAGGCGTGCGAGTACGGCAATTCTTTTCTCCGGTTGCCGCCAACGCTTGCCGTTATACTGAATGCCGAGCTTGACCACGTGGATTTTTTCACCGACAAGGCTATGCTGCTCCGTGCCTTTGGCAGTTTTGCCGCCAAAGCGCAAAGGGCGGTTGTACCGTCAGAGGATTCCGCGCTGCACGCCGCCCTGCCCGATACCACAGGGCGTATCACCTTTGGGATAGAAAGCGGTGCCGATTACCGTGCGGCAGCGCTTGCGGAAAACGCGGGATTTTTCAGCTTTGATCTGATCCTTCCGCGCGGTGCCGCGGGGCGCGTTACGCTTGGCGTAGCGGGTGTGCACAATGTAAAAAATGCCTTAGCAGCGGCAGCGGCAGCAGACCTCTCGGGTGTGAATGCCGCCGATATCCTCGTGGGGCTCGCCGGCTTTCGGGGAGCTCGGCGACGTATGGAATACCGCGGTATTTTTTGCGGGGCGCGCGTGTTTGACGATTACGCACATCACCCCACCGAAATTGCCGCCACGCTAAAAACAGCACGCGACATGGCGGCGGGTGGGCGCGTGTTTGCGGTTTTTCAATCCCACACCTACTCGCGAACGGCGGCATTTTTTGATGATATCTGCACCGCGCTCAAAGGCGCTGACCGCGTGATCGTGGCAGACATTTATCCCGCACGCGAAACCGACACACTTGGCATGAGTGCGACAGGGCTTGCCGCAGGTGTGGGGGCGCACGCGGCATACGTAGGCGCGCTCTCCGATATTACGGCAACACTTTCACGGGAGCTTGCCCCGGGCGACCTTGTGGTAGTAATGGGCGCGGGTGATATCGACCGTATTTTTGGGGAATTTTCCAAAAAGCACTTTACTTTATAGCATAAATCGGCTAAAATAAAAAAGTAACGATTTTTAAATGCCAAGGGGGGAATATGATATGAAGGCCTATGAAGCGCTTGCCGCCGTTTACGATGCACTGAACGGTGATGTTGACTATGCCGCCTTTGCCTCCTTTTATGAGGCTGCGTTTCGGCACGCGCATCTTGCGCCCGACCTTGTTCTTGATCTTGGCTGCGGCACGGGAAAAATGACAACCGAGATGGCGAAGCGCGGCTATGATATGATCGGCATTGACGGCAGTGCCGAAATGCTCTCCCACGCGTTTGAGCGAAAAAATGCCGAGGGGCAGCCGGGTATTCTTTTTTTACAGCAAAGCATGCAAAGCTTTGAGCTTTACGGCACAGTTGGCGCCGTGATCAGCTCGCTTGACTGCATCAATTATCTCACCGACAAGAGCGATCTTGACCGTTGCTTTTCCTTGGTGCATAACTATCTTGATCCCGACGGCATCTTTTTGTTTGACGTAAACACGCCCTATAAATTTGAGCAGGTGTTTGGCAACAACGCCTATATATTGGAAAGCGATGATTGCTACTGCGGCTGGCAAAACGAATACGAAAAGAAAAGCGGCATTTGCCGTTTTTACCTCTCCGTATTCACAAAAGAAGCGGATGGCACCTATTGGCGCACGGACGAGGAGCAGCAGGAGCGCTGCTATACAAAAGAGGAGCTCACGACAGCGCTGACAAGGGCGGGGTTTGCCGAGATCGAATTTTTCGGCGACGTGGATATGAGCGCCCCCACCGATACCACCGAGCGTTGGTTTATTAAGGCTATTTGTAAAAAGTGAGGATATAAAATGGAACAGGCAACCATTCTGCGCGGCATGACGCGCGACGGCAGCGCACGCATCCACGTGATCGATTCAAGGGCGATCGTAAACGAGGCGATCCGCATTCATCAAACCACCCCCACCGCAACAGCAGCGCTTGGCAGACTGCTGACCGCGGCATCGGTCATGGGCTCAATGCTCGGCGAAAAAACCGACGTGCTTACCCTCACAGTGGCAGGCAACGGCCCACTTGGCAAGCTGATCGCCACCTCGGATTATATCGGGAACGTACGCGGCTACGTGCAAAATCCCGCAGCGGATCTCCCTCTTAAGAAAAACGGAAAGCTTGACGTGGGTGGCGCCGTTGGAAAAGGGACCCTCACCGTTATCAAGGATATTGGCGGCAAAGAGCCCTATCACGGCACAGTGCCGCTTGTCAGCGGCGAGATCGCCGAGGATATTACGGCTTATTATGCGGAAAGCGAGCAGCTTCCCACACTGTGCGCGCTTGGCGTGCTGGTAGACGTAGACTGTACCTGCCGCGCGGCAGGCGGTGTTGTTGTGCAGCTCTTGCCCTTTGCGGATACCGCCATTATCGACCAGCTTGAAAAAAATGCCAATTCCCTCTCGAACGTTTCTGTCCTTTTTGACCGCGGCCTTTCGCTGAAAGATATTGCCGATATTGCGCTTGACGGCATAGAGTACGACTTGTTTGATGAGCTTGACGTCAGTTACCGCTGCACCTGCTCGCGCGAGCGTATCAAGGAGGCACTGCGATCCATTGGAGAAAAGGAATTGAACGCAATGCTCGCCGAGCAGGTGGCAGAGGGTAAGCCCGAGGCACTTGAGGTGCACTGCCATTTTTGCGGCGCAAATTATACGTTTGACAAGCAGGAGATCAACGGCTTTTTCAAAAAATCTTAAAAAACTTAAAAAAAAGTGTTGACAAGCATCAAACGCTATGATATAATATCAAAGTCGCCGGTTCGGAATACCGATCCTGCGCATAACTGGCCCGGTAGTTCAGTCGGTTAGAACGCTAGCCTGTCACGCTAGAGGTCGTGGGTTCGAGTCCCATCCGGGTCGCCAGTTTTGCCTCTGTAGCTCAGTTGGTAGAGCAAGGGACTGAAAATCCCCGTGTCGTTGGTTCGATTCCGACCGGAGGCACCATTGCGGATTTAGCTCATTTGGTAGAGCGCGACCTTGCCAAGGTCGAGGTGGCGGGTTCGAGCCCCGTAATCCGCTCCAAAAAAAGAGAACCACCCACGCAGCCGCGTGGGTGGTTCTTTTTTCTTTTTTGGAACGAATTACGGGGCGAGAACTGCCCTTGACCGCTTGGCGGTCAAGGGCGGGAAGAATGCCGATCTTGCCTTGCAAGTGGTGGCGTTTAGCCACCAAGGCATTCTGTTTTCCTCAAGCGCCATGGGCGCTTGAGGTCGACGAGCCCCGCTGTGCACATTCCCACCCCATTTGGGGTGGTGGTTTTTTCTTTCTTTTGGCGCGACCTATGGGGGCGGCACCCCTTCCCTTAAATCTCAATCAGTTCCTTTGTGCTCTTTGTAAAATTCCGAATACTGCCATCGGCATTGACCGCGATCATATCCTCAATGCGGCAGCCGTACTTCCCTGCAAGATAAATGCCCGGCTCTACCGTTACCACGTGCCCCGGCAAAAGCACCGCGCTCTCGCTTGCGCCGCGCGACAGCCTGGGATCCTCATGAACGTCAAGCCCCACTCCGTGCCCAAGAGAATGCCCAAAGCAACCCTCGTAGCCTGCGCCATCGATGATATCACGCGCCATCAGATCAAGCGCACGGCAAGATACACCGCCCGCAGCCCTATCAAGTGCCGCCTGCTGTGCCTCTAATACCGTATTGTAAAGGCGCTTCATTTCCGCATCCGCGCGGCCGATCACCACGGTGCGCGTCATATCCGCGCAATATCCACCGACACGCGCGCCAAAATCCATAGTAAGAAATCCCCTCTCAAGTGGGCAGTTGCGCGGCACACCGTGGGGCAGCGAGGATGCCGCACCCGAAACGGCGATGGTATGAAAGGCGATACCGTCAGCTCCCGCACGGCGCATGAAAAATTCAAGCTCAAGCGCCACGTCGATCTCACGCACCCCTTGCTTTAAGTACCCAAGGATATGAGAAAACGCCGCATCGGTAATCTCTTGCGCCGCGGCAATCGCGGCAAGCTCCCCTTCATCCTTTAAAACACGCAGTGCCTTAAGGCGGGCGCTCGCCCCTGTATGCACGGTAATATCGGTAAGCTTTTGGTCAAGGCTCTCTCGCAGCGCAACCGTTACACTCTCCTCCTCAATGAGAAGGTCTCTGACGTTTTCCTGTGCCAAAAGCTCGCGCACGGCATCCAGCATATTGCGCTTGGGGCAAAGGACCTCAAAGGCGGAGTCAGCGTGGCTTTGTGCCGCCTCCTCATAACGGAAGTCGGTAAGCAAAACAGCACGCGAGGGAAAGATAAGCAAATATCCGTCGTCATACCGAAACCCCGAAAGATAAAACGTGTTTTGCGCCGAGGATATCAGCGCCGCACGGTCAGACTCCAGCCTTTGCTGAAAATTTTGCAAGTGTGTCAAGGTGATCACTCCTTTTACGGTTTAAAATCAAGCCACTCCGACAGGATCGCATTTGATACGTACATGCCCTGCTCGGTAAAGGCAATCCTGCCTGCTTTTTTTACCAAAAGCCCGCCACGGATCAGGTTTTCCACGTTACCATACACCTCTTCAAAGCTTATGCCAAAGCGCGCGGAAAAATCCTTTTCCTCTATCCCCTCAAAAAGTCGCATGCGCAGCATCACGTACTCCTCCATTGCCTCATGCGGCGTAATACGGTGCGCATTTAACTGCAAGGCAGAAAAATTACCTTCCTCAACTGCCCTCACATAGCCCCCTGTATCACAGGGTGCCTCGTAGCGCACACCGTCAAAAAAGGAATGTGCAGCAGGGCCAAAGCCAAGATAGGGCTTGCCCAGCCAATACCGCATATTATGCCGCGAGCGATAGCCCTCCCTTGCGTAATTGCTGACCTCATAATGCTCATAGCCGGCACTGCCAAGCACGTGGGCAACCGTCAGTTGCATATCCGCCACGGTATCCTCATCGGCAATCGGCAAGGTGTGGCGCTCCTGCCAAAAGGGTGTTCCCTTCTCTACGCGAAGCCCATATGCCGAAATATGCTCGGGGGCATATGCCAAAACGGTTTGCAGCGTACAGGCAAGACTCTCCCTTGTTTGATGCGGAATACCAAACATAATATCCACATTGATATTTTGAAAGCCTGCCTCGCGTGCAGCACGATAGGTAGATACAAATGCCGCCATATCGTGTGGGCGCCCAAGCGCCAAAAGCTCGCGGTCGTTCGAGCTTTGCAAGCCGATGCTGAGGCGGTTTACGCCTGCCCCAAGCAGTGCCTCAAAACTTCCCGCCTTGAAGGATTGGGGATTGCACTCCACCGTTACCTCAGGGGCGGGATCAAGGGTATAATGCTGCCGCGCGGTATCAAGCAGATGCGCAATATCTGCGGGCGCTAAAAGCGTGGGGGTACCGCCGCCGATATACACGGTATCCACCGTCAAGCCGCGCGCCAAGGGCGCGCGGCTTTCCAATTCCTTGGCAAGCACCTTGGCATAACGCGACATGACCTCCCTTGGCGCCGCGGCGGAATAAAAATCGCAATAGCGACATTTTGCCACGCAAAACGGCACGTGAAGATACAGCCCCACGGTGTTTTCTTTTTGCAGCATATCAGTCATTGTCATCGAGTTTAAGAACCGCCATAAATGCCTCGGGCGAGATCTGCACAGAGCCAAGCTGACGCATCTTCTTCTTACCCTCTTTCTGCTTTTCAAGCAGTTTCTTCTTACGGGTAATGTCACCGCCGTAGCACTTCGCAAGCACGTCCTTACGCATTGCCTTAACCGTTTCACGGGCAATGATCTTAGAGCCGATCGCTGCTTGGATCGGCACCTCAAAGAGTTGGCGCGGAATATTGTCCTTGAGCTTTTCGGCGATCCTGCGGGCACGTGCGTATGCCTTGTCCTCATGCACGATAAAGGAGAGCGCATCCACCTGCTCGCCATTCAGAAGGAAATCAAGTTTAACAAGCTTGCTTTCGACATATCCCTCCATCTCATAGTCAAGCGAGGCATAGCCGCGCGAACGGCTTTTGAGCGCATCAAAAAAGTCATAAATGATCTCGTTGAGCGGCAAGCGGTAATGGAGCTCCACGCGCGTGCTGTCAAGATACTTCATATCCACAAACTCACCGCGGCGATCCTGACAAAGATCCATAAGACCGCCAACGTAATCGGTGGGGGTGATGATCGATGCCTTTACGATCGGCTCAAACGCCTTCTCAATATCGGCAGGGTCGGGGTAGTTGGTAGGGTTATCAATACGCAAACACTCTCCGTCGCGCTTGGTGATCTCATAAATAACGCTCGGGGCGGTGGTGATCAGATCAAGGTTGAACTCGCGCTCAAGGCGCTCCTCAATGATCTCCATGTGCAACAGCCCCAAAAAGCCGCAGCGGTAGCCAAAGCCAAGCGCCACCGAGGTTTCGGGCTCAAAGGAGAGCGCGGCATCGTTGAGGCGCAGCTTCTCCAGCGCATCGCGCAGGTCGCCGTAACGCGACCCGTCAGCGGGGTAAATACCCGCGTACACCATGGGTTGTACCGCTTTAAAGCCGGGCAGCGCCTCAGCGGCGGGATTATCGGCGAGCGTTACAGTGTCGCCCACGCGCGTTTCTCCCACGCTCTTAATAGAGGCAGTCAGATACCCTACCTCGCCTGCACTCAGCACATCACGCTTAGAAAGCCCAAAGGCATCCATCACGCCAACATCTACTACCCCAAAGGTCTGCCCCGTTGACATCATACGGATGGTGTCGCCGCTTTTCAGTTTGCCGTCCACTACACGAATATATACCACAACACCAAGATAACTGTCATAGTAACTATCAAAAATAAGTGCCTTAAGGGGCGCGTTTTCATCGCCCGAGGGCGCAGGGATATCGGTCACGATATGCTCTAACACATCCTCGATATTGATACCCATTTTTGCCGAAACAGCAGGGCAATCCATGGCGGGGATGCCAATGACGTCCTCGATCTCACGGCGCGCGCCGTCAATATCCGCCGAGGGCAGGTCGATCTTATTGATCACGGGTAGGATCTCAAGATCGGCATCTACCGCAAGATACGCATTGGCAAGCGTTTGCGCTTCAATGCCCTGCGTTGCGTCAACCACCAAAATAGCGCCCTCACAGGCATTGAGCGAGCGTGACACCTCATAGTTAAAGTCAACGTGCCCCGGCGTGTCGATCAGGTTAAGATCATACGTTTCGCCGTTTTTAGCGGTGTAGGAAAGGCGCACAGCGCGCGCCTTAATGGTGATGCCGCGCTCACGCTCAAGATCCATATTGTCAAGCAACTGCTCCTCCATCTCGCGCGATGCCACCGTTTGCGTAGCCTCAAGCAGGCGGTCGGCAAGCGTAGACTTGCCGTGATCGATATGCGCAATGATCGAAAAATTGCGTATGTGTGACTGTTTGACCGAATTTGCCATACTTACCTCTTTTACTGCGCCGCGGCGCGATATTACACTCATAATTATCATAATTATACCATATATTTACGTCTGCCTCAACGGTTTTTTTCGATTTTTTCAAAAAAAGCCTTGCGCCAAAAGAAAAATACCGTAGGCAAAGCCTACGGTATTTTTCTTACATGGTCAAACGCGCTTTGCGCTATCTGACATGCTTGAGGTCAATGGCAGCAGCAGCAAAGCACAATGAGCGCAATAATAATGATCCAGCAGCAGTTGTTGCCATCACCAAGCAGATTGCCGAAACAGTTGTTATTCATACCTGATCCTCCTTCAAGCCTTTCGGGGGGAAGTGTTCCCTCTCCCTCGATATCATATTATGAAAAGGATTGTAAAAGGTTCTCGAATTATGTCAAAACAAACGGAGTTTTTGCCAAGGCAAGACAAATCGCCCTTGACCTGTGAAAAAGCAGGTCAAGGGCGACCGTATTATTCTTCTACCGCCTCATTGCTTTCAGCCGGCTTTGCCTCAACCAAAACCTCGTGCGTCATCACGCCGTCTGCCTTGGTAACGGTAACCGTGAGATTTTCGTAATCAAAGGCGTAGCCGACCTCGGGGATGTTTCCGCAGACCTCGGTGAGCCAGCCGTTGACGGTGGTAGAAACGATATCCTCGTTTGCATCAAGCTCAAAAAATTCAAAAAACTCATCAATGGAAATGGCAGAGCGCACACGCCAGGTCTGCTCATCAACCGAAACGATATCCTCGGTTGCCACATCCTGCTCATCCCAAATTTCTCCCACAAGCTGCTCGAGGATATCCTCCATCGTAACAAGACCCGATACGTGACCGTATTCGTTCACCACGATCACCATGTGCCTTTGGTCACGCTGCATATCGCGGAACAAGGCATCCAGGTGAATGGTTTCGGGCACAAACACAAGGGGAAGAAACGCATCCGACAACTTGAAATCAGGGTCTGCGCGATGCAAGAGATATTCGCGCGCGTGCAAAATTCCCACGACCCTTTCATTATCCTCGGCATATACGGGGATACGGGAATATCCCTCGGTGGCAAGCTTGGAAAGGATCTCCTGCTCGGTCGCATGCTCGCTAACGGTGACCATGTTGCTTCTTTGCGTCATGATATCAGCGGCGGTCAGGCGGTCAAGCTTAAACACGTTCTTGATATATGTAATATCATCCTCATTGAGTGTACCTTCATCGGCACCCGCATCAAGCATAATGACGATATCCTCCTCGGAAACCGCCTCATCCTTGGCATGAGGATCAATGCCAAACAAGCGGAGCATGCCATTCGTCGAAGCCGTCAGCAGCCAGATCACAGGCTTTAATACAACGGTAAGACCCGAAATAAAGCCGCACACCGCGTTGGCAAGCTTCTCCTTGTGACGCATGGCAACGCGCTTGGGGACCAGCTCACCCAGCACCAGCGTAAAGTAGGAAAGAATGAGCGTGATCAAAATAACCGATACGGTATTGATAACGCCGTAATACGCGGGGGAAACCGAAAAGACTCTCACCGCAAACGCAGAAAGGCGCTCGGCAAAGTTATCGGCGGCAAACGCCGAGCCAAGAAAGCCCGCCAAGGTGATGCCGACCTGAATAGCGGAGAGAAAGCGCGTGGGCTCCTCTATAATTTTTAAGATCTTTGCTGCCTTTTTATCTCCGTCCTCAGCCTGTGCTCTCACCTTTTTTTCGTTAAGGGAGATCACGGCGATCTCGGTGGCGGCAAAAAATGCATTTAATAAAATCAGTACAAGTTGCAGTAATAACTGCTTAACGATATCCATAATTCCTCCAAAATATAATTTAAAATGTTATGCTTTTTTTCGGGCACAGCGTCAGCACAGCAGCACAAAGGGTACTGCCGCGATGCGTTTTTCACATTTTAAATTGCTTTTGTCAGTATGCTCATCAAACACAAAAATCACAGGGCAACTTCGCGGTAACGGATCCATTTCACCAACTCCTTTCAAGTAAATTTGTTATCTCCACAGATAACTGATTATATAGTATAGCATACTTTTTAAAAAAATGCAAGCCCCTTGCAGTTAACCGCATGGGGCTTGTCGGTTTTGGCTGATTGATTATTTGTAAAGCGGCTCGGTATAAACGCCTGCCTCGTGCAGGGCACGAAAGCTATCGATCACGGCGTATTTGTCCTCTTGGTACGTTACACCAAACCAACGGTCGTTGGTGGGCAGCACGGCAACGGTCCCCTTGCCCGACCTGATCATCCCGTCGATCACCATGGGCAAAAGATACTCTGCCTTGAGATCCTCGGGCGCAAGGGCAGAAAGGAACTCTACAAAGCCCGACGCAAGCTCATCGAAAAAGTCGGGTGTGAGCGCCCACATGTTCATGGAAACGATCGAGGAGGGGTCAATGGGGGTCTTAACCCCATCCTTCTCCACAGCCGCACCTGCGCCGTCGTGCACAAGACCGCCCGTTTCGGTAACACCCGACAAATACCCGTTCTCAACACGGCAAACACCGCGCGTGACGGCACCGTTTTCGCTAAGGGTGTTTTTGAGGATAAAGCCCGGCATGCAGAACTTGCCCTTGCTGCCTGCGTTTTCCACAAGAAAATCGTGCGCGAGGCGAAAGCCCTCCTTGCCGTAGTAATCATCTGCATTGATCACAAGAAAGGGTTCGTTTACAATACCCTTGCAGGCAAGCACCGCCTGACCCGTGCCCCAGGGCTTTTGGCGCCCCTCGGGGCAGGTAAAGCCTGCGGGGAGCGCGTCCTTTTCCTGAAAAGCGTATGCCACAGGGCAGATCTTTTCAATACGGTTACCGATGATCTCACGGAAATCCGCCTCAAGATCGCGACGAATGATAAAAACTACGCGGTCAAAGCCCGCCTCAAGCGCATCGTGAATGGAATAATCCATAATGATCTCGCCGCCGGGCCCTACGGGCTCAAGCTGCTTGATGCCCTTGCCAAAGCGTGAGCCGATGCCCGCCGCCATAATTACAAGACTTGTTTTCATTGTAAATTCCTTTCGCCAAACAAAATTTTTTGCTGAAAATTATTTCGTGTGTTTTTTCTCCTTTGGAGGTGTGTTTACCACCGTTCCCAAAAGACTGCCGCCGGCAGCGGTGATCGCCTGTGCCGCCGCGCGCAGCTCACGCGCGCCGCTTCTGCCCGGTGCTGCCACCAAAATCGTGTTTGCAAAATCGCGTGCGCATACCACGGCATCCACCGCCTCGCTCACGGCAGGAAAATCCGCCAAAATATACTCATATTGTTTACAATATGCCGCCAATAATGCAGCCATGCAATCGGCAAGCGGATGATCGCAGGGAGAAACGGGTGCTATGCCTGCAGGCAGGAGCGAAAGCCCTTGCTTTTCGGTTGGATGCACCAGCGCCTTGGGGTCGGTCACCTTGCCCGAAAGATACTCGGCAAAGCCAGGCTCGGCATCGGGCTGAAAGAAGGCCTCCTTTGCGCCGCGCCTAAGATCGGCATCGATCAAAAGCACACGGTGCCCCGCAGTTGCAAGCGAGCGCGCAAGCTCCGCCACAACGTAGCTTTTCCCCTCCCCCGCACGTGCCGAGGTCACTGCCAAGGTCACGGCACCGTTCTTATCTTGGCGCGGCAAGCGCTCACGCAGGGAGAAAAACGCCTCCGCCGCGTCGGCAGGCGGCTCTATTTCAGGAATGACACCAAAAAGCGGCACGTCAGGTAGCACGCGATCGATCTCGGCGGCATCGGTCAAGCGATTGGAAAACAAAAAATAGAAGATAAAAAACACATACGAAAGCACAAGACCGCCCACAAAAAACAGTGCCGCCCACAAAATGGGGTGTGCGGTGGAGCGCACGGCGGGTGCCGCCTCGCGCAGCAATACCACCACGGAAAAGCTGCCAGAAAGCCCGGGCCATGCCGTTTCCTGAATGAGCGCAGGCAGTTCTGCCTCCACCGCGGCGATCACCGCGTCGGCACTTGCCGCGTCGCGTGCGGTTGCCGTTACGGTAAACACCGTGCTGTCGGTGGCGGCGGTAAGCATCTCGCGCAGCTCCTCACGCGAAGCCGCCAGCGCGTGGCGCTCGATCATGCGGTCAAAGAGCGCGTCACTTTCCTGTGCCAGCACAGCATATTCCTTTGCAAGCGTTTGCACCGCTGCCAGTTGAGAGGAGGTCATACCGTTCACCTCCAAAAACTGCTCCGATTGCAGATTGCGCACGTAAAACGTGGCGGTTGCACTATATGCTTCGGGCAGCAGCGCACGCAGAGCAAAGCCACCTGTGGCAAGAATAAGAGCACAAAGAAGAATGGGCACGATACGCTTTTTGAAAATAGCAAAAAGGTCGGAAAGCGTGAGGTATTCGGTTTTCATAAGACGCTCCCTTCTGTCGTAAAACATGAATGTGTAAAAATTATATCATATGATCGATGTGATTTCAAGCAAAAAGCCAAAAAATCTGTCGCATGCCATGCTTGCAAAAAAGAAAACGGTATGCTATAATATACGCATATCACACAAAAAAGGATGTATCAAAATGGCTGAATGGATCGACGCGGTGTTTCAAAATATTGACCTTTCCATGTTTTCCTTTATGCACGGGCTTGCCGTGGCAACGGGCGAGAGCGTGGGGGCTGAGATCACCTCATGGCTGACGTATTTGATGAAATTTATCAGTTTTTTTGCGCACGACGGGCTTTGTATGTTTGCCCTGGGAGCCATACTTATGCTCTTTCGGCGCACGCGCAAGCTTGGCGCATGCGTGTTTATCGCCGTTTGCTGTGGCGGCATCATCACCAATCTTACGCTAAAGCCGCTTATCGCTCGCATGCGTCCTTACGCTAATTTTGATCATCTTGCCGAAACCGTGCACGGCTGGTGGGTCATGGTTGGCGAGGCAAGAAAGGGAGAGGGCGTTTTCACCTCCTTCCCCTCAGGGCACACCACCTCGGCTACCGCCGCTATGTTAGGGCTTTTTCTTGCAAGCAAGAAAAAGAAATACCTCTTTCCCGTGCTGCTCTTTCCGCTTTTGATGGGTGCATCTCGCATCTATCTCATGGTGCACTACACCTCGGACGTGCTGGCAGGGCTGGTGGCAGGCACGCTTGGCGGCATTGCCGCGTATTTTATCACCAAACTGATCTTCAAGAAGCTTGAGGCACACGGCGAAAATCGCTTCTGCCGTTTTGTGCTTGATTTTGATCTTGTGGAATGGATCAAGCAAAAAATCGGGAGAGCTAAAAAAGCCGCATAAGCAACAAGGGAGCCACACACTGTGGCTCCCTTGTTCCTTTGCCCACAAAAATTTTGCCGCAGGGCTTGCGAATTTCGCCCTGTTATGCTATACTGATTGTGTATATTTTTCGATCAGTCCGAAATTTCCCCAAAGGAGGGCACGCTATGTTTTGGGTCTGGGGCATTTTTAATTTATTTGAAAACGGCTTGCTGAACGCCATAAGAACCGCACTAACCCCCGACGAGGTTGGTGAGGCGATACTCACAGGCTGCGGCTTTCTTGCCGTGGTCGTCATATCCTATCTCCTCGGCAGCGTCAACTGGGCGCTGGTCATCTCAAAACTTTTCTACCGCGATGATGTACGCAAGCACGGCAGCGGCAATGCGGGCACCACAAACGTGCTTCGCACCTACGGCAAAAAGGCGGCAGCCTTTACCTTTCTTGGTGATGGACTCAAGGGCGTTTTGTCTATCGTGATCGCCTGTGCTATCTTCGGCTTTCCCATGCAGGGCGCAGAAGTCGCGGGCGGCGTTATATATGATATACACTACATCCACCTTATCACCGCCGCTTATCTCGCGGCTCTATTTGCCGTGATCGGTCACATTTTCCCCATTTTTGCAAAATTCCACGGCGGCAAGGGCTTTGCCACGTTCCTGTTTTCCGCGCTTGCCCTAAACCCCGTCATTGGTCTGATTCTCGTTTCCATTTTCCTTGTATTGGTGCTTGGCGCGCACTATGTTTCGCTCGGCTCCGTCGTAACGGCGGCATTCTATCCCATACTCCTCAGCTCCTTTGATCAAGCCTTTACGAAATACGGCGTTTGTGTGATATTTGCCTTTTTCCTTGCCGCACTTGTGGCTTGGAGTCACCGCAGCAACATCAAACGCCTGCTGGATCACACCGAGCGTAAAACCTACTTCTTTGGTAAGAAGCAGGATCCCGAAAACACAAAAAAAGATAAGGAAAACGTATGACATTCGCACTTGATTTTGCCACCCTGTGCCTGCTTGCCGCAGAGCGCGAGGCACTGAAAAAATCGGTATTTACCGGCGCGCGGGAGAGCACAGTCCTGCGCGCCGTTGGCGTGCTTTGCCGCATTGGCGGCAAAACGCACCTGCAAATTGAAACCTTTTATAAGGATGGCAAGGCACGGCACGAAAACCTTTTGCTTGACGAAGCGGGGCGCTCGCGCCTTGCTACCATTGCCGAGGGCTTTTCACGCATCCATCTCCTCACCACGGCAGGCGATGCCGAGTTAAGAGAAAACAAAAAGGGCGAGCAGGTGTTTCTTGGCGCCGATAAACTGCGCCGCAAGCTGCTTGCAGGCAACGCCACGTCTGTCGCAATTTCGGGAAACAACAAGCAAAAGCAGTATATTCTAAAGGGGGACGAGCCCTTTTTAAGGCTGCTTGGTGTTTCCGATGAAAACGGGCGCGTCTATGACAAAAAGGGCGCAAAATTCCGTCAGATCAACCGTTTTCTTGAGCTGATTCGCGACACACTCCCCCATTTACCGAAGGATGAGATCCGCATTTGCGATCTTTGCTGCGGCAAAAGCTACCTTTCCTTTGCCGTTTACCACTATTTTGCAAACGTATTGGGGCTTCGCGTTTCCATGACGGGTGTGGATCTCAAGCCCGACGTGGTTTCCCACTGTAGCAAGGTTGCAGCAGAGCTTGGCTTTACGGGCTTGGCGTTTATTTGCGGTGACGTTGCCGCATACGAAAGCCCCGAAAAGCCCCAGCTTGTGGTATCGCTTCACGCCTGCGACACCGCAACCGACCTTGTGCTTAACAAGGCTGTCACGTGGGGGGCTAAGGTGATCCTTTCTACCCCGTGCTGCCATCACGAATTAAATCACACCCTGAATTGCAAGGCGCTGTCCTTTGTTGCGGAGCATGCCATGCTGCGCCAAAAGCTTTGCGATGCGGCAACCGATGCCCTGCGCCTCAAGCTCCTTGAGGCAAACGGCTACCGCGTGGCGGCGCTTGAGCTGATCGACCCCGATGACACACCCAAGAACATTATGCTCCGTGCCATTCTTCGCACAGACAGCGACCCTGCCGCACGCGAGCGTGCCATGCGCGAGTATCGCGAGGCGCGTGCATTTTTGCTGGGGGGTGACATATAATGGATGTACGCCGCGTGCTCAGCTACGTGCGCCGCGCCTGCGAGGATTATGACATGATCAAGGCAGGCGACCGCATTGCCGTTGGCATTTCGGGCGGTAAGGATAGCCTTACGCTTCTTTGCGCGCTTGCAGAAATGCGCCGCTTTTACCCAAACCCCTTTGAAGTGGTTGCCATCACCGTGGATATGGGCTTTCCGGATGCGGATTTCGCGCCTGTTCGGGCACTTTGCGATGAACTGAACGTCCCCTATCACATTGTAAAAACCGATATCTACGATATCATCTTTAACGTGCGCAAGGAAAAAAGCCCCTGCGCGCTCTGCTCAAAAATGCGCCGTGGCGCGCTTCACAACGCCGCGCGTGAGCAGGGCTGCCGCGTGGTGGCACTTGGCCACCATTATGATGATGTAGTGGATACCTTTATGCTCAACCTCTTTTACGAGGGGCGCATTGGGTGCTTTCAGCCCGTAACCGATCTCTCGCGCGTGGGTGTGCGTGTCATTCGCCCCCTCATTTACCTGCCCGAAAAGCAGGTGCGCACCTTTACGGCAAAGGAAAATCTGCCTGTGGTAAAATCGACCTGCCCTGCCGACGGCAACACCCAGCGCACGGAAATGAACGACCTTATCAATTCCCTTGACCGCAAAAGCCCGGGGCTGCGCCACCGCATTTTCGGCGCCATACAGCGCGCCGATGTTGACGGCTTTGCTCCCCTGCCCCCAAGACCCAAGAAAAGCCGCAGGCAAGCACCCAAGGAAAGCGAATAAAGAAAGATCCGCGAAAGCAGTTGCTTTCGCGGATCTTTTGTTTAGCCGCACGGGAGTCGAACCCATAAGCCCTGCGGCTAAGTCATTGTTCTGTAATCAAGCACAGGCCAATCGGCAGGCGGATCACCAAGATCGGGCACATCCATCAGGATGCCTCCCTGCATTGCCGACTCATGCGCGATAAGCCCCGGCAGATTATATCTTGCAGCCGCCCAAATGTTGGTGGGGGAAAGCTTGCCCGTTTCGTATGCACGGCAAAAATCATCAATTAAAAATTGGTGTGTGCCGTTGTGACCGTTCTTTTGATCGGCAAACTCACGAGGCAGGCGCTCGGTAGGCTGAATGGGCGAGGTCGTTTCGGTGCCTGAAAAGCCCTTGGCATCGGCAATGCGCTGAATGGCATCGTTATAATCCTCTTGAATGAGTTGCCAAACAGCCGTGGGCTGCAGGCGATCGGTCACATCCTTCATCACGACCTTGCCGGGCCGCTCGGAATCCCAAGTGGCTTGGTGGTGACGCGCAACCGAAAACTCATAGCCACCGTCCGAGCCAAAGAACTGCGAAATGTAGGTTTCGGGCGAGTGCCAACCGATGCAACGGTTCTCGCTGATCCTGGCAACACCCCCGTTTGAAAGCTGCAAAAGCATCATTTCCGAGGCAAAGGGATTGCCGTAATGGTTTTGCCCTTCCGTGCCGTAAATATCGGTACGCGGGCTCCCCGCAAACCCAACGGCTGCCACCTTTTTGGCATACACGCCGGGCATGGCGCTCAGCACCATTGAAGTGGAGTGCGTGGGGTAAAAGAAGGGGGGCACACCTGCAAATTTGCGCCATTCCTCACCGCCCGAGCTTTTAAAGCTCTCCTCCATATTGCGGATATCGTGGTTATACTGCGCCTCAGCATACACAAATTTGCCGAAGGTTCCCTTGGCAAATTCCTCACGGCAATGAATGGCGGCGGCGCGGTAAAAGCCCGTTTCACCCATCGAATAGGTCAGGCGCGTTTCCCTCACCAATCGCTCGATCTCAATGATCTCATCCACCGACACGGCGCAGGGCACGGCGGAGTAAACATGCTTACCTGCCTTTAGCGCATCAATTACCATCTGTCCGTGCGCCTCGCGGGGGGTAAAGATTGCGATAGCGTTGATCTCCTTGGCGCCAAGCGCATATTCAAAGCTTTCACAGCGAAGCACACCAAAGCGCTCGGCAAAATCCGCCTCACGCTCCTTGCGCTTGTCACACACATATACCGCCTCCACCACGGGATGCGCCTTGAAAAGCGGCACAAAAAACCGCGAAAATCTACCGCAGCCAATAATAGCAACTCTCATTTTTTCTTTCATGATGTCTACTCCTTTACGGCCTTGCCGAGCACGTCGGCGGCCATTTTAACAAATACGTACTGACCTGTACCTGTCAGATGCATCGAAGCCTCATCCTCACCAAAGTGAATGGCAACGATCAGTTTGCCACCGTAGGTATCTACCAGCTGCAGCTTGATCACAAGCGTGCGCTTATCCACAAACCCCGCCGAAGCCACGGCATCATAAGCACCGTCCTCATACACGCCCATCATATTGGCGCGTGCGCGGTACCCAAAGGAAAAACTTGTTTGCTTATTATAACCAAAGCCAAAATCAAAGCCATAGGTCTTATCGCCCTTCATGAGGTCAAGATGGCCGCCATCCTCATCAAATTTCACCGCGAATGCCGAAATATCCATCGCGTTGCCGCGATCGGCAACAAATCTCACCCCGTTTGCCGCGCTTTTGGCAGGGCTCTCATGACTGCCCCACTGGCAGATGAGGGTTCTGGATGCCTCGTAGGCGGCAAGCTCCTTGGTGGCGCAGAGGCCAGCGTGCCCCTTGTCAAATGCGGGAAGCAGAAGCGTGGCAAAGCTGTGATAGATCAGCTCGGTCGAGGAAGTAGCCCCTTGATTGTCCGAGCAAATCACAAGCGTAACGTCGTGTTCCTTATCATAAAGTGCCAGCTGATCGCCCGCACCCACAAGGGCAAAGCCAACGGGCGTGATCCAAACAAGGTATCCGTAGCCACCCGTTTTTATGGGGCTCACGCCCCCATAAATATCATTGCAAACCAGGGGGGATACGGCATCCCTCATGTAATTCGCATCTATATACTGCTTGCCGCCGATCTTGCCCTCGCAGGCAAACAGACGCGAAAGGATCAGGAGATCGCGCGCGGTACACATCACGCCCGAGTCGCCCATCGCCTCACCACCGGGTTCGGTAAGCGCGTAACTATCCTTTGAAAATCCGAGTTCGAGCAATACCTTTTCCTTTAAATATTCAAGGAAATCCTTGCCCGTCAGCCGCTTAATGATGACACCGAGCAAAAAGGATCCAATGCTGTCATAGCAAAAATACGAGCCGGGCGCCTTGGTGCTCTCAGTGGTATAGTATGCCTCAACGCGGCTCTTGAATTTACCCCACCATGCCACAGTTTTTGTGTTGTTGCTTCGCATCGTAAGCATATCACGGATGCGGCAACAGGTGTAAAGCCCATCATCAGTATTCTCATTAAGAAACTCGGGAAAATAGTCGATGATGACGTCGTCGAGCGAGATCAGCCCCTCGGTAAGCGCCACGCCAACAGCAGCAGCCACAAAGCTTTTGGATACCGAATACTGACGGTGGAGCGTGTTTCGCTCATAGGGCTTATAATATGCCTCGTAAACAAGGTCGTTGCCTCGCGCAATGAGAAGCGAATGAGTATAAAGCCCAAGGCCATCAAGCATTTTGACAAACGACAAGACGTCCCCCGAGGCGAGCCCCGCCCTCTCGGGCGCGATACGGTCAAACTGAAGTGACATACTCAGTCCTCTCTTTTGCCTGTTTGGTATTGCTTGGTCGAAAGCTCCCAATCGGGCTTTTCACGGAAGGGGTGGTTGAATTTTTTGGTCAGCACACCCTTTGCCTCCAAATGGATGTAGCAGGCGCGGTCACACGCACGGCCGCAGATCGAGGTACGGTAATAGTGCTTGGCGGGGGGATAGAAATAGATATTCTCCAACGCCTCCTTGGCGCTTTCAGCATCAAAGTGCGCAAGACCGTTGATGATCTCCATTTTTCGATCGTGGGGGTAAGAAGCAAACGCCTCAGGCGGCATAAAGGGGTTCTTTTTGCCGTTGGCACCGCTGTAATAGACAGCGCACTGCCAGGTGTCAAGCTTGCCATCCTTGTCAATGGCGCCGCCGTGACATGCCTTGATGCACTCATCACACCCATCGCAAAGCGTGCCCTCAAACAGGGGCGTGAGCGCAAGCTCCATATCGGTCAAAATAAAGCAGTAGCGGATAAACGGGCCGTACTCGGGCGTGAGGAGCGTGCCGATCTTACTGCGCTCACCAAGGCCGCACTTCACGGCACAGTCAAGGAAGTCGAGCTGGGTTTCCGCAGTCACACCGCGGTAAATGTCGGAATATTGCATTTCGGGGTTGGTCTCGCCCGTCTCGCTCAGAATAAGCGGGCTGCGGCGCTGAGGGAGCGCAAGATACCCCTCGCTCTCAATGAGGCCCGCCACGCGAAGCAACGCCATGGGCATAACGGTTTCCTCTAAGTTTTCAACACCCATGGTAGTGTATTGATAGTAAGTAGTTCCCTCCTCAACGCCGCGGTAAATACCGCGCAGCACGCGGAAGCCAAGACCGATCACCGTCTTCACCTCAGGGAACAAACGGAAGATCGCATCGTTTTTCTCAAAGCGATCGGCAGGAGCAAAGCCCACAAGATCCGCATCGCATTTTTTTGCAAGTTCAATAATCTTATCTCTCACAGCTTTCCCTCCTCCTTCAAATGCTCATAGCACACCGTTTCGCAAGACTTGCCACACAGGCACGCCACGTATCCCAGATGCGTTTTGGGCAAGAAATTCAGCGACGGGTAGATGTTTTTCGCACTTTCTGCGTCAAAACGCTTTTCGCCGTTAAGAATCTCCTCGCGCTCGGGGTTATCCTTCAAAAAATCCTCTGTCATAAAAGGGTTTGATCTGTGCGCGCCGCGGTAATACACACTGCACTGCCAGGTATCAACACCCGTTTCTTGGTCGATCGCCTTGCCGGGGCAGGCAGAAAGGCACTTGCCGCAATTGTCGCAAAGCGTGCCCTCAAAGGGAGCATCACAAGCAAGGGGCGCATCGGTCACAATAAATACCCAACGCATAAAGCTGCCGTATTTGGGGGCAATAATTTTACCGTGAAGCCCCACACTGCCAAGGCCGCACGCGGCCGCCGCCTTGCCAAAATCAATGATCACATCAGGGGTAGCCTTCCCCTGTGCCACGGGCGAAGCAAATTCGAGCTCGTAAACACGGCTAACCTCGGGGTTGGTCGTCTTGTCGCCCTTGACGCGAAAGCCGGGGATGCTACGTTGCAGGCACGCATCGTACCCGGCATCCTCGATCATTGCGCCCATTTTCAAAAGAAAGATCTCGGCAAAGCTCTCATCAGTATATTTGACAGCAAGATTTGCGTAATTAAAATATTGGCGCTTTTCCGCCATTGCCTTATAAAGGCCTCTTGGAACGGGAATGCCAAAGCCCACGATGCACGTAGCATTGGGCAGGATCTGCAAGGGGTTATGCTGGATCGGCTCACCCGCAAGGTGGCGGATATCACCGATGCCGCACACAGCGGCGCCAAGCTCCCTTGCCCTTTCTTTTATCATTTCAGCAGTTATCATATCAAAACTCCTTTTCAATCTCCCTTGCCTCGGTATTCTCCTTGGTGGTGTTGCTGTTTTCAACAATGTAGCCCATGGCATTGGGCGCAAGTTGCACGTGGTGCCACGTGCCTTTTTTTACGTTATAGGTCTTTCCGATCTCAAGGGGCGTTTCAAGCAGGGTCTCGCCCTCAAGGGTATAAAGCGTGGCTTCGCCGCGAATAAGCACAAAGACCTCATCGCTTTCAAGATGCCGCTTCATGCACCGAAGCTCGCCATATGCCTCACTATATGTTGCAAAAGCGGTTTTCCAGCCCTCAAAGGTGACCTGCTCCGAAAAGCCGCTTTTTTCAACACCGCGGATCTCGATCATCGATCCATCTTCCACGGCTTATTGCCACGGCGCAAGGGGTTCTCAAAGCGCCCCTCCATACAGCCGCCCTTCTTTTCGAGCATGCTGACACACGCACGGATGCATCCGCCGCATTTTGCCATGTTATAGCCCACCCAGCTTGGGAAATATTTTTCAAGTGCCGTATAGACCTTCATAACCTCTTTTTCATCTGCCTTGTCGGTCACGCCCTCAAGAAGGTCAAGCATGCCGCCCTCGTTCTTATCGAAGACCTCCTTGGGTACAAAGGGATTGTAATAACGGCCTGCGTGGGTATAAAACGCGTAGCAGCGCCACATATCAATGTCGCCCCACTCGCACTTCTTGCCCGCAAGGTCAACGGTAATGGTCTTGCCGCTGTTCATCGGAGGAATGCAACCGCCGGGGCACTCGCGCACGCAAGCGCCGCACTTGCGGCAAAGGGGCTTGCCCGAATACATTTCATCGTACTCAAGCTCGGCATCGGTAAAGATAAACGCCACACGCTGCAAGGGACCGAACTCGGGAGTCAGGAGCATCTTGCTCCAGCCGATCTCGCCAAGACCGCACGCAACGGCCGCAAGGCGAAACTGGAACTGCAGGTCGGGTGGCTGCTTGCCCTCCTCGACAGGACGGGTGAACTGCACACTACGGTGGTGTGCCGTCTTAGTCTTGGCGTGCTTACTGATCTCGATCTGCTCCTCAGGCGACAGGGTATTGCCGGGGGTGCCATCCATATCCGAAACTGCACCGCGCGCGCCTGTGTTTCTATAAACAAACGCCTCATACCCCGCATCCTCAATTACCTTACCCACGTGGTAAAGCACAGCAGGTGCATGGATCTCGTTGATGCCGCCGTATGCCATCGAGGGATACTGATAAAACTGCGTGCCCTCCTCAATACCACGCTGCACACCGCGCGGAATACGGAACGCCATGGCAATACAGCTCTTGGCGCGAGGGAACAAAAAGGTTGGGTTCATCACATCGGGCGCGCCCGCAAAGCGCGACATAGGGCCAATGCCACAAAGGTCAGCACCCGCCTCAAGCGCCGCTTCTTTAATCATTTTGCTGGTAAGCATAATTTTCCTCCAATTTTACAAACGCGCTTTCGGCGTTTTGATAGATGATTTTTCCGTGCTCGACCGCACATTCAATGCGACCGTTATCAAGCACATACGGGTATATCGTGCCTGCGTGATTGGGCTCTAGCAGCTCAGCCATATTGCCGCAATAACTCTTTTTTTCAATGTAGGCGCGTAGCACACGCTCGGGGCACCCGTGCACACGGGTCGCCAGCTTCATCGCAGGGGTAAGCCCCTCAAAAAGCGCCGTGTCCTCGGGACGTAGGTAACTGGTAGCCGTAAGAAGCGCCGCCTTGTTTTGGGATAGATACGTGCGGCAAAGCCCCTCAAATTGATACCCGTTGTCCATTTTCTCGGCTCCCGCCTCATGCGCCACCAGATTATCGTGAAAGGTATGCGCCGCGCAGTCCGCAAGGCAACCGCTGTTGGCAAGCAGGTACATCTCCTTGCCGTTTTGGTCGCACCAACGGCGGATCTCACCAAGTGCGTTAAGATCACGGTTAAGCTCGCGCTTTACATAAAAGCTGTCAAAAAGATCTGCCACGTAATCCATAGCCCTTGTTGTGCCAATCCCCATATTGACCGAGGCGCGCACGTCAATTTCCTTGAAATTCTGCTTTAGGAATTTTGCCACAAGCGGCGAGGTGGTAGTGACGGACGCCAACGAAAAATGCGTACCGACGTACTCTACCGTTTCGCCCACCGTTTCAAAAAATGCCCTTGACTGCGCCCCCTCGCCATAGCAATTGGCATTGAAAAGCAAATTAAAGGTAAGCCCCTCACGGTGCAGATAGGTAAGGTCACGCAGCTGCTTTGCCTGTGCCTCCCATGGTGTAAGTGCTTCTACCTTGGTTTGCGCATTTCGACCGCTTGGCATGGTACCCCAGGAAAAATAGACCTCTTTGATATCCTTTTTCAGGCGAACGATCTCCTCTAGAAAGCGCTCACTCGCGCCCGTTGTGTAACCAACTGAAAATTGCATACTATCCCCCCTTTGCTTTGATTATAGTTTGAATGACGCAAAATTCATATAACAAAGCAAAGCAAAAACATAACAAAACAAATTTCGCTTGCCTTTTTCACCATCTCGTGATACAATGGGGGTAACGAAAAGAGATAAGGAGCGTGCAAGCATGAAGATCGAGGAGCTAAATCCCTTTATCCGCTACGCCAAATCCCACCCTTATTACCACGCAACCAAGGAAAACACCATTTGCTATGACTGCCGTGTTTTTTACCTTGTAAAAGGGCGTGGTCGTGTTTTTGTAGCGGAACAATGGCATGATTTTGCGCCAAACACCGCCATTTTCTTTCCGCCAAGGACAGCATACCGCTTTGAGTTTGCAAGCGAAGAGGCATTTGAATTCTTTATTTTTAACTTTGACCTCACCAATGAATTTTGCCACCTCACACGCTCTTTTGGCGTTGCAACAAAAAGCACGTTTGACCCCTTCCTCGCCCCCAATCACACACTGCCGCCCGAATTCTCAAATATCATTATTCAAAGAAACGGTTCTGCCATGTTCAGCCACCTTGAATACTGCATCGGGCTGTTTTTACGCAAGGATCCCTATTATCGCCTGCTTGCCTCGGCAAGCTTGAAGCTGGCGCTTTTACAGCTGCTTCGCGCACGCGACGGCGAGAAGAGCGACTACCGCCTGGTAGAAAACGTGCTTGAATTTATCCGCGGCAATTACCACAACTGCGAGCTTGACAACCGTGCCATCGCGGCACAGTTCAGCTATCACCCCTATTATTTAAATGAACTGATGCGGCACCACACAGGCCGCACCCTGCACGGGCAGCTGATCGATTACCGCCTACATATGGCGCGCCACTATCTCACCACCACAAACCTTTCGATCACCGCCATAGCAGAAAAAGCGGGCTTTTCCTCCTACACCTACTTCATCAAGCTCTTTCGCGAGCGCGTAGGTACAACACCCCTGCAATACCGAAAACGCATTACCATGTAAAAGGCGCAAAAAAGAGCCGCAGGAACATGAGCAAAATGAAAGAATGAGGGAGAGGACTTTTTGTAAAAGTCCTCTCCCTCAAATTCCCTGTTCCAAAACCCTTGGAAAAGAAATAGCGGTATAAACAAAGCGCACCGTGTGAAATACACCTGTAGGGGAGGCGTTTCGCCTCCCGCCATCCGCAATCCGCAAAAAACGGGAGGCGAAACGCCTCCCCTACAAGAAAATGTGCAAACAAAGCGCACCGTGATACGGCTTTCCGTAGGGGGCGGCGCCCCGACGCCCCGCAAAAAGTTTTGCTATATAATATATATAAAATAATATGCCGCCGAGAGCAACCAAACGGTTACTCTCGGCGGTGTTCGTTTTACTTTTTAACACTCATCCAACAGCCTTCTGCGCCAATACCGTCCTTGGGCGGTATTAATACGCCTTTTTCGATAAGGCATTCCACAACTGTATTGAGAACAGGCATCCTTGCAAGCATATTAGCAAGCCTCCATTCTCCGTAAAGATAACCGGGAACAGACTTTTTGATAAGTTCTGCCAACTTTTCTGCCACAATTTCCGCCTCGGCACGGAAATATCCGTTCTGCAAGCCATTACTGATTTCAAAAAGCTTATCCCCATCACTCATTGTACTAACAAGAATTTTTGTGTAAAGAGTATCCCCTTCACGATAGAGATAGCCCTGCTCAATTGCCTTGGCAGCATGCTCCTGTTCCTTCTCAGACAGTGAAGTAATATCCAGCCCCTCAATTGCGCGAAGCGCAAGCTGTATCTGTGGATCCTGTGAAATATTATGACCGCAACGAAAATGTGCCTTGATACGCGAAAAATAGATATTGCTAAGGTGCGCCGCAGAAAATCCACAAACATTATATCCGTCTACGCCATCCCAACCGCAGCCATAACGTTTGCCATTCTTAACATAGCCAAAAACACTGTACGGACGCTTTATTTCGGGCTCATCGCAGAAATACTTTTCTTTTAAAACATCACCGACATTTTTGGAAAAAGCATCTGCGATCTTGCGTATTTGTTGCCACAAAATGAGGTTGATATCTACTTTTTTGTTTAGATACGGAAAAGCAAGATATTCTTCTTTGTGTTCCTCAACATACTTTGATATCACATCACAGATTTTTGGCAATTGCTCTGTATAAAGCGCATTCGCTTTTTCAAGCACATCCTTATCAAAAAGAATGAAATTAATCGCATATTTCCCGCTATCCAAACGGCGAAGCAATCCATACTCTCCGTTTTCCCCCTTGCGAAGGATCTCAAGCTCCTCTTCAACGTAAACGGTAGGAACATTTAACTCTTCCGCAATTTCAGATGCACTCATCGGCTTTTTATGACAAAGCCATACGATGTGCCGGGAAAACATTCTTTTGCAAATGTTGCTGGGATCTCCCCAATCGGGGCTTCCGGTTCCCATAAAAACGTAATCAATTTTATCAAGTGCCACGGGCTTATGATAAGTTTCTCCCATTTCATCTACCTCGCTTTTGATTTTTTGTCTTGCTGAAAAGAGTCTTTGACGAACTGCTCCCTCGCTTGTACTCTGCCTCTTTGCAATCTCTGCTGTTGTAAGACCGTCCATGTAGAACATTATCATCACTTCACGGTATGCCTTTGTCAAAAAAGCGATTCTACGATGTACAGAAGTTAATAATTCTGCGGTATCGTCAAAAGTATCTTCTTCTGCAATGCCGAGCAAGATTTCTTCCGAATTACCTTCATAGATCATTTCCGCGCGTTTTCTTCGATTGTTTGAAAAATCGGCATAGACATTACGAGCCACTCTCCAAATAAACGGATATACGCCTTCAATCTCTCCCTCGGTATGGGCAGCTTTGATGAGGGCATATATTATATTGGAGCATAACTCCTCTGCCTCATAACTGTCATTTGTTCTTGCATAACAAAAACCAAACAGCTTATCAAGCAAGTTGTCGTCAAAATATTTTAGCAAGTCTTGTTTTTTCATTTGTTTCTCCAAGCGATTGATCAATGCTTTCACTTATATAGTCCGTGCGTTATGGGAAATGTTAGGTGGAACTCAAAATATTATACCACACATTTTGTGATTTTGACCCTAACAAGAGTTTTTGTTTTGCAAGGGAGGCAAAACGCCTCCCCTACAAGAAGATGTGCAAACAAAGCGCACCGTGATACGGCTTTCCGTAGGGGGCGGCGCCCCGACGCCCCGCGATTTACCGCACAAAAACAAAAAAACAACAAAATTTTCATAAAGCACTTGACAAGCGCACTTTTGTGTGCTAAAGTATTTTTATTCCCGATGAAGGTATCGGAAGCGGCGTGCCGCAACCGGTATTGGAGGTGGTTCCGGAGAATCTCGTAAGAGTGCCGAAGGTGCAAGGCGATCATATCGCCGAATCTCTCAGGCAAAAGGACGGAGCAGACATATAGGTATGCTATTTTTGTCTGCCGTTTTTTATTTTGTGAACTGCTTTCACCTTTTAGGGAAAAGCAGTTTTATTTTTTACTTGGAGGTACATAAACATGCAAGAAGCATTACTCAAGGTCGTAGCAACGGTCAACTCCTACCTCACTGACTACGTGCTCATTTTCCTGCTTATCGGTGTTGGTCTTTTCTTCACCATTCGCACCAAGTTTGTACAGGTGCGCTGCTTTGGCGAGGGCATGAAAAACGTATTTGGCAAGCTCTCTCTCAAGGGCGGCAGCCAAGGGGGCGGTCTTTCCTCCTTCCAGGCACTCGCTACCGCTATCGCCGCACAGGTTGGTACCGGTAATATCGTCGGTGCGTGCGGCGCGATTCTCATCGGCGGCCCCGGCGCCATCTTCTGGATGTGGATCATCGCCTTCCTTGGCATGGCAACCATTTACGCCGAGGCGACCCTTGCACAAAAGACCCGCAAGGTCAATGAGGACGGCACGGTTGAAGGCGGTCCCGTTTACTACATCAAAACAGCCTTTACGGGCAAGTTTGGCAAATTCCTTGCCGTATTCTTTGCGATAGCTACTATGCTCGCGCTTGGCTTTATGGGCTCTATGGTGCAGTCGAACTCGATTGCAGGCACCATGGGCAAGGCATTCAATATCGGCGAAAGCTTCTACTGGATCATCGGTATCGCTGTAGCAGTGCTTGCCGGCGTGGTATTCCTTGGCGGCGTCAACCGTCTTGCCTCGGTTACCGAAAAAATGGTACCCATCATGGCTTGCCTGTATCTTATCGGCTCGCTCATCGTTATTTTCGCCCGTATCCGGTACGTACCCGAAACCTTCGGCATGATCTTCAAATACGCCTTTAACGCAAATGCGCTGATCGGCGGCGGCATTGGTTATGCTCTCAAAACTGCCATCAGCCAGGGTGCAAAGCGCGGTCTATTCTCGAATGAAGCGGGCATGGGTTCTACCCCTCACGCACACGCACAGGCTAACGTAAAGACCGCACACGAGCAGGGCACTACCGCCATGATCGGTGTGTTTATCGATACCTTTGTCGTGCTTACCGTGACTGCACTTGTTGTCATCTCCACCCTGTATGCAGGCGGCGGTGTGCTGGGCGATCCCGCAACCTACACCATGGAGGGTGCGCTCGCCGCATTCCCCAAGGCTAACCTTGCACAAATGGCGTTTGGCTCTATTTTCTGGGGCGAGACCTTTGGTAGCATTTTCGTGGCAGTCTGCCTGTTCTTCTTCGCCTTCTCCACCATCCTTTCCTGGAACTTCTTCGGCAAGATCAACTTCGAGTATCTCTTTGGCAAGAAGTACACCGTGGTTTACACTGCCATTGCAATTGTATTCGTATTCCTTGGCTCAATCTTCTCAAACGACCTCGTTTGGGAGCTGACCGACTTCTTCAACTACCTCATGGTTCTGCCGAACGTCATTGCCCTTGTGGCACTTGGCTCTATGGTTTTGAGTGCCCTTAAAGAGGGTAAGGCAGCCAAAGAAGCCGCTGTCCTTTCCGCTAAGGTAGCCGAGGAAAGCACTGAGGAGTAATTCTCTAACGACCAAAACGCATAAATAACAAAAAAGGCTGAGTCAATAGGGTTGTACTCTAAAGGACAGTTTTCAAAATACGGTGTATCTCGAAAGAGGTATGCCGTATTTTGCTTTTGTGTCTACAAAAGCAGTGCTTGTCAGGAAAATTGACAAGACATAGATGAACAAAAAGGCTCCCTTGTGTAAAGGGAGCTGTCAGCGAAGCTGACTGAGGGATTGTTCT
>JAFVTV010000036.1 GCA_017502975.1 Clostridia bacterium
ATGGAGCACGGCCTCAAGTCCGTTGAGGTTTACGTAAAGGGTCCCGGTTCCGGACGTGAATCCGCTATCCGTGCACTTGAGGCAGTTGGCCTTCAGGTTACGATGATTAAGGATGTAACTCCGATCCCCCACAACGGCTGCCGTCCGCCTAAGCGCCGCCGCGTATAATTTACAGGAGGTAATGTAAAATGGCAAGATATACTGGTCCCGTTTGCCGTCTTTGCCGCCGTGAGGGCACCAAGCTGTTCCTCAAGGGCGAGCGTTGCTTGACCGGCAAATGCGCACTTGACCGCAGAAGCACTGCTCCCGGTCAGCATGGCGCAGCAAACAAAAAAGTAAGAGAATACGGTATGCAGCTTCGTGAGAAGCAGAAGACCAAGAGATACTACGGTGTTCTTGAGAAGCCCTTTGCAAACTACTATGCAGAGGCAGAGCGCAAGTCCGGCATGACCGGTGAGAACCTGCTCATCCTTCTTGAGAGACGTCTTGACAACGTTGTTTACCGTATGGGTCTGGCTGATAGCCGCAAGCAGGCTCGCCAGCTTGTTCTTCACGCACACTTCACCCTCAACGGCAAAAAGGTAACCATTCCTTCTATTTCCGTTAAGGTTGGCGACGTGATCGCAGTGAAGGAAGCAAGCCGTGACCTTACCACCGTAAAGGCTCTTATCGAGGGTGCTGCATCTAAGCTGAGCCCCAAGTGGCTTGAGGTAAACAAAGAGAATGCTACCGCTAAGGTTGTGGCTCTGCCCGCCCGCGAGGACATTGACTTTGATTTCAACGAGCAGCTTATCGTCGAGCTTTATTCCAAATAATCCGTTTACCGTTTTGGCGGCGATACGGAATATCGCCACCGACAGTTGGCACACAACAAAATTTGCCGCATAGCGGCATAATAAATTCAGTAAGGAGGGTTTATTGGAATGCTTGAAATTGAAAAGCCGAATATTACAATAGACAAGATGAGCGCAGATGGAACACACGGATTTTTCGTGGTGGATCCTCTTGAGCGTGGGTATGGCATTACCCTTGGCAACTCTTTGCGCAGAATTATGCTCAGTTCCTTGCAGGGTGTTGCCGTTACCAGCATTAAGATTGACGGCGTGCTCCATGAATTTTCTACAATTCCCGGTGTAAAGGAAGATGTGACCGAGATCGTTTTGAACGTGAAGGGTATCACTGCAAAACTTCACAGCACCTCGCAAAAGACGGTTGTAATTGACGTAACAGGTCCTTGTGATGTTACCGCAGGTGACATTCAAGCCGATGCTGATCTTGAGATCCTTAATCCTGACCATCATCTGGTAACCGTTGCGGAAAACAAGCGTTTTTACATGGAACTTTGCTTTGAGCATGGCCGTGGCTATGTATCGCAGGAGCGCAACAAGCAGCTTGCAAGCATGGCAGCAGGTAATGTGTCTGCACCGATCGGCACGATCTATACCGATTCTATCTACACACCTGTCTATAAGGTAAATTACTCTGTGGAGAATACCCGCGTAGGTAATAACACAGATCTTGACAAATTGACCATCGAGGTTCTTACAAACGGAACCGTGACGGCAAAAGAAGCGATCTCTCTTGGAGCCAAGATCCTCAACGAACATCTCAACTTGTTTGTAAATCTTACCGATGAAGCAAAGAAGGCAGAGATCATGGTGGAGCGTGAAGAGACCATCAAAGAGAAGGTCCTTGAGATGACCATTGAAGAGCTTGACATGTCGGTTCGTAGCTTCAACTGCTTGAAGCGCGCCGGCATTGACACGGTGGAAGATCTGAACAACCGTACCGAGGAGGATATGATCAAGGTCCGCAATCTCGGAAAGAAATCGCTTGAAGAAGTTATTCAGAAACTGCACTCGCTCGGTCTTGACCTGAAAAAGGAAGAAGACTGAAGCTAGAAGTGCGATAATTGCAAAAAATTAGGAGGGAAAACCAATGCCCGGAAGAAAACTCGGCAGACCTACCGCACACCGTAATGCGATGCTGCGCGGTCTTGTGACTTATCTCCTGGAGAACGGTTCTGTTGAGACCACTCTCACCAGAGCAAAAGAAGTTCGTTCCATGGCAGAGAAAATGATCACGCTCGGCAAGAAGAACACCCTTGCCAGCCGTCGTGCGGCTCTGGCGTATATCACGAAGGAAGACGTTGTTACCAAGGTATTCAACGAGCTTGCTCCCAAGTACGAAGGCCGTAACGGTGGTTATACCCAGATCTTTAAAATGGGTCCCCGTCGCGGTGACGCCGCAGAAATGGCGATCATCCGTCTTGTAGACGAGGCGTAATCCATCTATAAGCCCGACCGTAAGGGAAGGGAAAACTACCCCCAAGAGGAAACCCTCTTGGGGGTGGCTTTTTATTGGCAAAATTCATGTTGTAACACGCGCCAAAGCACATCGACCTCAGCACTTGTGTTAAAGGCACCAAAGCCAAGGCGCACGGCGCCGCCCGTAGGTGTTTTGAGGGATTGGTGTGCAAGCGGCGCGCAATGAAGCCCTGCACGTGTGCAAATACCTGCTTTGTCAAGTATCCTTGCCAGCTCGGTGGAGGGCATACCTGTTTTATTGAAAAGCAAAACGGCACCCGCGGCAGTTGGCTCATATATTTCAAAACCACCCAACGCTTCAATGCGCTCTCTTGCGGCAAAAAACAGGCGTTTGGCGCGATTTTCGAGCTCGGTTGACCCCAACTCCATAACGTGTGAAATACCGCCGTAAAGCCCCGCAATGGCGACTACAGGCAGCGTTCCTGCCTCAAATCGCTCGGGAAACTCCTCGGGCATGGTGCGTAAGAGTGAATTGACGCCGCTTCCACCCTCGATGAGTGTGGAGAGGGAGATGCGCTCCCCGAGTGCCAGCACGCCGCACCCTTGTATACCAAGAAGCCCCTTGTGCGCGGGTGTGGCGAGCGCATCGATCTGCATGGTATGCATGTCTATGGGCAAATGCCCTGCCGACTGTGCGGCATCTACCATAAACAACAGTCCGCGGGCGCGGCACAGTGCACCGATCCTTGCCAGAGGTAGGGAAACGGAGCAGATATTTGAGGCATGCAGGCAAACCACCGCGGCAGTGTTTTTCTTTATACGTGTTGTGATTTCCTGCAGGATCTGCTCGGCTGTGCGCCCCAAAACGGGGAAGGTGTCAAATGAGATCCCCCTCTCCTGCTGCAGGGAATGAAGCGGGCGCAGGACGGCATTGTGCTCAAGCTCTGAGCAAAGCACATGGTCACCGTGCTTGAGCGCACCCTTTAGCGCCATATTCAGCGCATAGGTCGTGTTTTGCGTAAACACGATACGTTCGGGGGCATGTAGTCCCAAAAAATCGGAAAGCAGCTCGCGGCAAGCGTAGACCTTTTCGGATGCGGCGCGCGAGAGAAAATGTGCGCCGCGCCCCGGATTGCCGCACCAGGTACGCATACAGGCTGTTGCTTCGGCAATGGCGCGTGGTGATTTGGGGAATGAGGTGGCGGCGTTGTCAAAATATATCATATCGCTTACCCTTTGAGAATATATTGTGAGACCGAGATGCGCGCGGCGCGAAAGGCAGTGCGTGCCGTATTTTCAAATGTGGCTGCAAATTCCACGCCGTAGGCGCATCCGCGCCGTGTTTCCTCGGGGGCGAGCGCAACGACCTCTGCGCTGATATTGGCCGAGAGCAGCACGCGCTGTGCCTTGATTGCAGCGGTCATCGAGCCTACTGCGGCTACACATTTTTGAGGGAAGGTGTTTGATGAATACATGATGCGCCTCCTTTGCTGTTGAAGGTGCTGATTTCATGCGAGATACACCTCCTCTAACAAGATATGCCGGAGCGAAAACAGTGCACACTTTTTTGTTTGCGGCGGTTGACAAAGAGAGCTTTTTTATATACAATAAATATGTTATCCGCAGTACTTTTGGAAAGGGGGAGAGCCATGCTGAAAATCCTGTTGCTCAAGTGTAAAGAAGCGATGATCTCGGTAATGCCTGTAACGGTAATCGTGCTGCTGCTGAATTTAACGCCGCTTGTTACCGTAACAGCACTTGAAATGACCGTATTTCTCCTTTCCGCGCTCTTTCTTGTGCTGGGTATCGGACTGTTTAACCTCGGTGCCGATATCGCCATGACACCAATGGGTGTGCAGGTGGGTGCAGGTCTTTCCAAATCGCGCAATGTGGGGCTTTTGCTGTCGGTCAGCTTTTTGCTGGGCGTGCTGATCACGGTGGCTGAACCCGATCTTTCGGTGCTTGCCGCGCAGGTAAACGCCGTGGTAAACGGTACTGCGCTGATCGTGACGGTTGGTGTTGGTGTGGGACTTTTCTTGGTGCTTGCCATTTTGCGTATTGTGACCAAGACGGGTCTATCTAAAATTTTAATGATCTTTTACATGCTTGTTTTTGCCCTTGCCGCGCTGGTATTGGAGCGCGGGAACGGTGGATTTCTTGCCCTTGCCTTTGATTCGGGTGGCGTGACAACGGGCCCCATTACCGTGCCCTTTATCATGGCGCTTGGTGCAGGCATTGCAACTACGCTTGGCGGCAAGGATGCGGGGGAAAACAGCTTTGGCTTGGTGGCACTTTGTTCTGTTGGCCCCGTGCTTGCTGTGATGGCGCTTGGCTTGTTTGCCAATGGCGAAATGATATATGAGCTGCCCGATTATTCGGTGGGCGCGCATATCGGGGGGGCATTGCCGCACACCATTTTGGATGTGATGAAGGAGGTTGCGCTTGCCCTGGGGCTTTTGGTGGCGTTCTTCTTTGTGGTGCAGGCTGTGTTTTTGCGTTTGCCGCGCCGCAAGCTTTATCGTATTACCGTAGGTATTCTTTACACCTTTGCGGGACTTGTGATGTTTCTTACCGCAGTTACGGTCGGCTTTATGCCGATCGGTTACCGCATCGGGCATGATCTGGCGGCAAATAACAACACGTTACTTGTTCTAATTGGCTTTGTTCTCGGACTTGTGGTGGTATTGGCAGAGCCTGCCATTCACGTGCTGAAGGGACAGGTCGAGGACGTGACAAACGGAACGGTGAGCAAGCGCTCGATGATGCTCGCCCTCTCGATCGGTGTGGGTATATCGATCGGCCTTTCCATGCTGCGCATTATTTTGGATTTCAGTATTTTGTATTACCTGATACCGGGTTATTTCATCTCCTTGGGGCTCTCCTTCTTTGTACCCCGTCTGTACACTGCTATTGCCTTTGACTCGGGCGGTGTTGCGAGCGGCCCGCTTACCTCAAGCTTTATTTTGCCGCTTGCCATTGGCGCGTGTGTATCCTTGCAGGGAGTATCCTCGGTTATGCAAAACGCGTTCGGTATCGTGGCAATGGTTGCAATGACGCCGCTGATCACCATTCAGGTCATGGGCTTCCGTGCTGTGGTGGCAGGCAAGGTGCGCGATAGCGTTATGATGAAGCAGATCCTTGATGCCGATGATGAGCAGATCATCGATTTTATGTAAGGGGGTGGCGTGATGTCGAACATAGCAAATGAAACCGTAAAAAAGACAAAGCGTACAGCTGCTAAGCCTGCGGCGCGCCGCACCGCAACCAGAGCAAGGGCGCAAGCAGGGCACAAGGCGGCGCCGCAGAAACTGAAACTTTTGATTACGGTTGTGCCGCGCCGCAAGACCGAGTATTTTATGGATCTGATCCAAGCCTTTGACGTGAATATGCAGTTTTGCTGTACGGCAAATGGCACGGCAAGCTCTGATATCATGGCTCTTATGGGTCTTGAGGATAATGAAAAGCGCGTGATATTCAGCGTTGTTCGTGAGGACATGGCACCCCGTGTGCTCTTGGCTCTTGAAGAAAAGTTTGCCACGATCAAAAACGCAAAGGGTATTGCGATGACAGTGCCGCTTACGGGTATGATCGGTGTGGCGATCTATCAGTTTTTGGCGAATAATCGCAAGGGGGGAAAGCAATATGAAATTTGAATATGAGTTGATACTTTGTATCGTAAACACCGGCTTTTCCGATGCGGTCATGGAGGCAGCGCGCGCCTGCGGCGCAGGTGGCGGCACGGTCATTCACGCCCGCGGCACTGCCAACAAGGAGGCGGAAACCTTTTTTAAAATCTCCATTCAGCCCGAAAAGGAGGCAGTGATCATTTTGGTGCCGACAGCCATTAAGGATGACGTGCTTCACGCTCTGTATCAAAAGGTTGGCTTGCAAACACCGGGGCAGGGTATTGCCATGGCACTGCCCGTTGACGGTGTGGTGGGTCTGCCGCGCCAAAATGAAAAAGCAGAAAAGACAGAGAAAAACGAAAAGTAAAAAAACCGCCGCACGGCGGTTTTTTTACTTGCGTTCCTCTAAAAACCTCTTGTCCTGTGTTGAAAAAATGTGACAGATATCTGATTTTTTAAAATAATACTTGTATTTGTGTTTAAAATTTGGTAATATGTAGTGTAGATACTTTAATATTTTGACTATGGCGGTGTCAATATGTTTGGTTATGTGAAAATCGAAAAGTCGGAGCTTCGCGTGCGCGAATATGAGTATTATCGCGCCGCTTACTGTGGGCTTTGCCGCAGCATGGGCAAGTGCACGGGACAGTGCTCGCGCCTGACGCTCAGCTATGATATCGCTTTTCTTGCACAGGTGCGCATGGCGCTTGTGGGTACTGAGCCGCGGTTTAAAAAGCGGCGCTGCATGGTACATCCCCTTCGCGCACGCATGATGATGGAGCCAAACGCCGAGCTTTTCTATGCTGCCGATGCTTCGGCACTGCTTGCCTATGAGAAATGCCGCGATGACGTGGCGGATAAGCGTGGATTTTCAAGGATGCTTGCGGTGGTAAAAAGGTGGTTTACTTCGGGCGCATACCGCCGTGCAAAAAGGCGCCATCCCGCGCTTGCCGCGTTGCTGCGCGAAAGGCTCACGGCACTTGCCGCGCTTGAAGGGGAGCGCCGCGCTACGGTTGACGAGCCTGCCGCCATTTTTGGGGAAATACTTGCCGCGCTCTTTGGGGACGGCTTGCCGCAAGAGGCGGCGCGCATTGCCCGGGCGCTTGGAATAAAGATTGGCAGATTTATTTATATCGTGGACGCGATCGATGATATGGAGCGTGATGAAAGATCGGGGAATTTCAACCCCTTGTTGCTGCTTTTTGACGCAAAACCCACAACGGAGCAAAGGCAAATGTTAGAGGATGCATTGCTTTCTCTGCTTGATGATGCCGCAGTGGCACTCGATCTTGTGGGGGACGGCACACGGTATCCCTATCGCGCTGTTTTGGAAAATATATTGTATTTGGGTATGCCCGCTGTTGCCAAAAGGATCATATGGGGCGATGTGGCGTGCCGCAAGGAGGAAGTAAGTGAGTAATAATCCCTACAAGGTGCTTGGCGTTTCGCCCAGCGCCGACGATGAAGAGATCAAAAAGGCGTATCGCGAGCTGGTGCGCAAATATCACCCTGACCGTTACAGCGACTCCGATCTTGCAGATCTTGCAAACGAGAAAATGAAGGAGATCAACGCAGCATACGAGGAGATCACGCGCATGCGTGAGGCGGCTGCGGGCGGTGGAAATTATTACGAGGAGCCCAAAACCGGCTACACGTCGGCGGGCAATACACAGGCGGGTGGCAAAGAGCGCGGCTACGGGCAGAATATGGGTGGTGGCACCAACTATCACTCGCAAAGCTACTCCGCCGATGCAAAGGCAAAGTTCACAGCCATCAGAAACTATATTAACGGCGGCAACATTCGTGAAGCGGAGCGCTTGCTTGAAGAGGTAGAGCAAGCGGACCGAGGTGCCGAATGGGTCTTTTTGCTTGGGTGTATTCAGCTTCATAAGGGCTATTATGTGGATGCGCAGCGCTCCTTTGAAACAGCCTACCGTATGGAGCCAACCAACAATGAGTATTGGCAGTTTAAAGAGAGAATGCATCAAAAGGCGGGCGGTTTTGGCAGGGGCTACCGCACCACGGGGAGCGATGGCGGTTGTGATATGTGCACGACGCTGATCTGTGCCGATTGCTGCTGTGAGTGCATGGGCGGCGACCTCATTCCTTGCTGCTGATATGGCAACACGTAGAAGAAAAGCAACGAGATATCTCACCACGTCTGCCGTTTTAGCGGCACTTGGGGTGATTTTTCTCGCACTTGGTGCGTTTGTGGAGGTGCTTGACCTCACAATGGCTGCCGTTGCCTCGCTTACGGTTGTATTTGCCGTGATAGAGCTCAAGGGGAAATACCCTCTCTTGGTCTATCTTGTAACCTCGGTGCTGGCGCTTTTGCTGCTGCCGAGCAAGACGCCTGCACTTGTATATTTTCTGTTTGCAGGGTATTATCCAATTTTGAAGGCAGTGCTTGAGGGGCATCTTTCCCGTGCGGTGTCGTGGCTTTTGAAAATGTTGGCTTTTCTTGCTGCGGCGGTGGCAATTGTGCTGGTATCGGTAAAGGTTTTTGCGCTGTATGCGGTGGAATGGCAGGCTTGGTATATCCTGCTCTTGTTGCCGCTTGGTGCTGTTTTTGCGGTTTATGACGTGGCGCTTTCGCGCCTGATTACAGCCTATATGCTTCGCCTTCGAGGCAGATTTCGCTTTTTGCGAGAGGAGTAAGAAACAAAAGGTGCAACACGCATATGCGTGTTGCACTTTGCTTTTGGAATGGGCGGATGTGCCCTCATCTCTTGACAAGACGCTTTTTATATGTTATAATATTTTTTAAACACTTTCAAATAAAATTACGAGGAGTTGGTTTTTTTCATGGACAGTAGTACAGTACCCTTATGGATTGTGTTTGCAATTTGTGTGGTGGGTGGCGCTTATTTCGCGGCAACCGAGAGCTCGTTCTCGGCGGTCAACAGAATTAAGATAAAGGCCCTCGCAGATGACGGTAACAAGCGCGCACGTGGTGTTTTGTGGGTGCTTAACAGATTTGACAAGGCGCTTACAACGCTTTTGGTCGGCAACAACGTAACGAAAATTGCCGCCGCATCGGTGGCGACTTTGATTGCTACCAATCTTTTTGAGCCTAAGGGCGTGGATATTAATTCCTTCGGCTTCTCTATTGCGTGCAGTGTGGCGAGCACGGCGGTAATCTTTTTGCTCAGTGAAATGATCCCCAAAAGCTTTGCCAATGACCGCAGTCAAAGTGTTTCGCTCTTCTTTCAGAGTTCGCTGCGCTTTTTGATGCGCGTGCTTTCTCCCATTGCCGGATTTTTCGGCTTGATCTCCACGGCAGCATCAAAGGCGTTTGCCAAAAAGGATGCCGAGCCCTCTATTACCGAGGATGAGTTAATGGAGATCCTTGACACAGTCGAGGAGGAGGGCGTTGTGGATGAGGAGCAGGGCGATATGCTCAAATCTGCGCTTGAATTTGGCGATACCGTTGTGGCGGATATTATGACCATGGCACGCGATATTGAGATGCTTAACGTCGCGGCATCGACAGAGGAAGTGCTTGCCGTGATCAAGGGAACCAACTATTCGCGCATTCCCGTTTATGCAGGGGATGTGAATCGCATCATCGGTACGCTGCGCGTGCGCCGCTTCCTGGCGGAATATCACCGCAATCCGAAAACGACGGTGCGCTCGATGCTCACAAAGCCCTTTTTCGTGACGGAGGACGCTAAGATCGACGACCTCTTGACCGATATGCGTCAACACAAAAACCATATGGCACTTGTTCGTGATAAAAACAAGAAGATTACGGGTCTTGTCACCATTGAGGATATCCTTGAGGAGCTGGTGGGCGAGATCTTTGACGAGGAGGACGTTGTAGACCAAGATTTCCAAGCACTTGGCGGCAACCGTTACCTTGTAAACACGCATATGACGGTTGGTACGCTTTACGAGCGTATCGGCCTTTCCGAAGCACCAAAGGCATTGGCGGCAAAGCCTCTGCTTTCTCTGATGCTTGAAACCCTTGGCAGACTTCCCGAGGAGGAAGAAAGCTTTGTTGTGGATGACCTCGAATTCACCGTTGAAACGGTGGAAAATCAGCGCCCCGTGCGTACTTTTGTGCACGTGCTTGATGAGGAGGAGCTGGCGGCGAGAGCCGCAGCAGCCACTGAGAAGGAGGTGGAGGCACAATGACTTGGGCTTATATCGTTATTGCCGTTATGGTGCTGCTTTCTGCTTATTTCTCTGCTTCTGAGATTTCCTTTAACTCGGCAAACAAAATGCGACTTCGCCGTGCAGCCGATGAGGGCTCTCGTACGGCGCGTGTGGCGTATAATATCGCGGATAAATTTACCACGTCGCTGTCTGCCATCTTGATTGGTAACAACCTTGCCAACATTGCGGTGTCGACTTGTACGACCCTGATTGTAATGAATTTGTTTGAGCCCGAAATGGCAGGCATGGCTTCTTTTATAGCGACTATTGCTGTTACCGTTGTGATCCTCATTTGCGGTGAGATCGTGCCCAAGGTGCTTGCCAAGCAGCACGCAGACGTGGTGGCGCGCATTGTGGCGATTCCTACGCGTGTGCTTACCGTGCTTGTCAGCCCGATTGTGGCTGTTGTAATGGCACTTTTGTTTGTGCTTCGTAAGCTTTGGGGCAAGGATTGCGGTGAGGATGACCCGACCGTGACAGAGCAGGAGCTTTCCTCCATCATCGAAACGGTCGAGGAGGAGGGCGTGATTGATGAGGATCAGGGCGAGCTTTTGCAATCCGCGCTCGAATTCCATGATATCACCGTGGAAAAGATCATGACGCCCCGTATCAATATGACGGCGTTTGATATTGACAATCAGGATGCCTTGCACGCGCTGGTATCTGACGCGGCGCAGTTCTCGCGTATCCCCGTATATGAGGACAGCGTCGATAACATCATTGGCGTGATGTCGCTCAACCGTTACTATAAGGCGTGCGTGGGTGGGCAGACTCCCAACGTGCGCGAACTCTTGATGAAGCCCCTAAAGCTTCATAAGACCATGAAGCTGCCTGCAGCTCTTGCACGCTTGCGTGAGCAAAAGATGCATTTGGCAATTGTAATCGATGAATTTGGCGGCACGCTTGGCGTGGTAACCATGGAGGATATCCTTGAAGAGTTGGTAGGCGATATTTGGGACGATACCGACGTGATTGTGACCGAGTGCTACCCCACGGGTGAAAACACTTATGAGGTATCGGGCGAAATGAACATAGAGGACTGCTTTGATGAAGTAGACTTCAAGTGTCCCGAGGATTTCAGCTGCGAATATACCACCATGGGCGGTTGGGCTGTTGAGATGCTGGAGGCAAACCCGCACGTGGGTGACAGCTTCTCCTATGAAAACCTGTTTGTCATCGTTTCCGATATGGATGAGGAGCGTGTAACAAAGCTTACGCTTTTCGTTAAGCCTCAGCCCAAGGACGAGGATGAGGAAGAACTGTAATTAAAAAGCTAAATACAAAAGGAGGGGAGATCCGTGGCAATTCATGAATCTGGTGAGAATTATCTTGAGCAAATTTTGATTCTTTCAAGCCAAAAAAGCAAGGTGCGCGCAGTAGATCTTTGCACAGCGCTTGGATTTTCCCGTCCTACGGTCAGCGTGATGCTGCGCGAGCTTAGGTCCGGCGGATTTGTTAGCGTTACCGATGAGGGCGGGCTTGCCCTAACAGACAAGGGGCTTTCCGTGGCACAGCGTATGTACGAAAGGCACTGCTTGCTTGCACAGGCGCTTATGGCGATCGGCGTTTCTCACGACACCGCGCTTGAGGATGCCTGTAAGATCGAGCACGACCTCAGTGAAGAAACGGTTTCCTGCCTGAAGGCGTTTCTTGCGAAAATGAAGAGTGAAGCATGAAGCACGTTGATATTTACACAGACGGCGCCTGCAGAGGTAACCCCGGCCGTGGCGGTTGGGGGGCGATTCTTGTGTACGGCGGGCATGAAAAGGAGCTTTCGGGGGGCGAAGCGCATACCACCAACAACCGTATGGAGCTTTGCGGCGTGATTGCGGCGCTTGCGGCATTGCGTGAGCCCTGTGAGGTGACGCTGACCTCCGACTCTCGCTATGTGGTGGAGGCGGTGAACAATGGCTGGGCAGAGGGTTGGCGCGCGCGCGGCTGGCGCAGGGCAGATAAAAGCCCCGCACTGAATGCAGACCTTTGGGAGCAGCTCTTGGGGCTTCTCAAAAAGCATGAGGTCACATTTAAGTGGGTGCGCGGGCATGCGGGGCACCCCTACAACGAGCGCTGCGATCGGCTGGCAACCGCTTTTGCGGATAGATTTGCTGCTGAGTGAGGGCGCGGTTAAGCGCTTGTGATGCCGATAAGGCCAAAAAGTGTGAATGCGACGCCTGACGAGGCGAATGGAAAACTATACCAAAATTCACGAATATTTATAAATCAAAACACTTGCTTAAAACAAGCCTTCTCTTTTTGAGAGGGCTTTTTTGCTGCTTTTTTTTGCCTTGCCTTTTGCTTTTTGTGGTGGTTTTTTTTGTCGAAAAAGTGGCTTGAGCAGTAAAAACATATAATAAAAAAATACTGTTGTCAAACTGCACGATTTAGCACCTTGCTTTTTGTTAAAAAACGAGAAAAACGGTGGCGGGCATTGACTGCCAATGAAATAATATGTATAATAAACTTGTACCTTTTTCGATTTGTGCACACGACGTTCACAAATCGAACAAAAAATGCGGAAATTCCGCAATACGAGAAAAGGAGAAAAACTATGAGAAAACAGTTTAAGATGCTTCTCTTGGTGGCAATGATCCTGACATTGTTCGTTATGGCAATGCTGGTGTCCTCCGCCTCTGAAGCAGCACCCTTTGTTGCTCTGAACGGCGAAACCGTTGTATCCGAGCATCCCAATTTCAAGGCTGCATTTGCGGTTGTAAAGGCCGGCGAGGCTGATACGATCCGTCTTGATGCAGACGTGACCATGAACGAAGCAATCGAGGTGGATGCGAATGTGACCATCGACGGTAACGGTCACACCATGACGTTTAGCTCCACTGTTCGTTCGGGCTACTTGTTTAACTTTAAAAAAGAGGGCATGGTGGCGACGGTTAAAAACCTGACCCTTGAGGATAGCATGCTCAAGCCCACTTCGAATCGTGTTTCCGGCTTGTTCTTCATGCATGAGGACTCGGTTACCCTTACGGTGAAAAACGTGATCGCCGAGGGTCACACCGGTGACATCGCTAACTGTGCGAAGATTGAAGGTGTAAAGTGCGTAAGCGGCACGACGATCACGATCGATGGCTGTGTAATGATTTCTGATACTTCAACTATAAGTATCCAGTTCTCATCGAACGAGATTCCTGATGCAAACGGTGACAAGATCACCAAAAAGAATACGGTCGTAATTAAGAATTCCACGTTGGAGGCTCAACAGACGGGAACCACAGGCTTCACCTACCTTGTCAATTGCGATGTTGTCATTGAAAGCTCCGCTATAAAGACCGGATCCATGGTGTTCAGAATCGATAAAGCCCAAGAGCCCAATACGTATAAGGTTGTGGGCGACACCAGGATCGAGGCGGATATGTTTGCTTACACGCGCGGTTGCGGTTTCGAGGTGGTTGTTGGCTCGCCGGATGACGGCCCTCAGCCCCAGATCCACGTTAATACCTACTTGGAAAGATGGGACCAAACCACTCCCGGTAAGTGGACTGTTTATGGTGGTACCTTTACTTCTGAAACGTACTTTTTCAGAAATGGCGGCAAGGCAGCGAACGTTCTTAATATTTATGGCGGTACCTTTATCGCCAACAATGGTCAGCCCATCGTGAGAACTGAGGCCGTCACTGTTACGCCTGTAGTCAACATTTATGGCGGTGAATTTCATCTGTCAAACGGTTCTCAGATCTCGGTGAATACGAAGAACGCGGCTGCCCCGCTTGGCATTACGTTGCCCGCTACGTTGCCCTCGGGTGAGGCTGTTGCTCCCGGTTCTGTTAAGGTGTTCTTGGGCAACGATGCAGCCAATGATGCAACGACCCAAAAATTCTTTATTGACAACGGTTGGGCAGCAGCAGGCGCGCATTTCACCATTACGGCTTGGGACGTTGATACCTCCAACATGTATGAGTTTACCGAAAACTTCACCGGCACCTTTGCTGAGTGGAAGGAGAAGGTTGGTGCGGTCGTATATCAGGCACCCATCACCGCCTACGAGGCGTTGCGTGCTAAAGATTCTACCGATCAGATCTTCTTTGCAAACCAGAACCTGTTTGTTGATATCGGCGTAATGCCTCCATTTGTGATCAGAGATCCTGAGGTTACCGTTACGATCAACGGCGGCAGCTACGATGTGAATGGCTTATTTGCTGTTGTTGAGGGCGGCAACCTGGTATTTACCAACTGTGAGATCAATGCTACCACCACTCTTGTAGAGTTGACGGGCGGTAAGGTAACCGTTGAGAACGTCACGATCGTGGCAACCGGCAGCAATCCTCTCATCGTAGTAAACGGCGAGAATGCAGCTGTTGACCTTAAGGGCGCCAACACCTCTATTACGGCAGAGAATGCTATCGTCA